>JBDUAG010000555.1:0-3249 GCA_040004785.1 Burkholderiales bacterium
GGCTTCGACGGGCTGATCTACTCGATCGGCTTTCTCGTCGGCTGGCCGATCGTGACCTTCCTGCTCGCCGAGCGTCTGCGCAACCTCGGCAAGTTCACCTTCGCCGACGTGGCTGCGTTCCGCTTCTCGCAGACGCCGGTGCGCGTGTTCGCGGCGTCGGGCACGTTGGTCGTGGTCGCGTTCTACCTGATCGCGCAGATGGTCGGCGCGGGGCAATTGATCAAGCTGCTGTTCGGCCTGGAGTACTGGATCGCGGTCGTCATCGTCGGCGCGCTGATGATGGTCTACGTGCTGTTCGGCGGCATGACCGCGACGACCTGGGTGCAGATCATCAAGGCCGGCCTGCTGCTCGCCGGTGCGAGCTTCATGGCCTTCATGGTGCTCTACCACTTCGGCTTCAGCCCCGAGGCGATGTTCGCCAAGGCGGTCGAGGTAAAGACCGGCATTGCCGCGGCGGCCGGCAAGTCGCCCGCGGAATCGGCCGCGCAGGGCTTCTCGATCATGGGGCCCGGCGGTTTCATCAAGGACCCGATCTCGGCCATCAGCTTCGGCATGGCGCTGATGTTCGGCACCGCCGGGCTGCCGCACATCCTGATGCGCTTCTTCACCGTGCCCAACGCCAAGGAGGCGCGCAAGTCGGTGCTGTGGGCCACGACCTGGATCAGCTACTTCTACATTCTGACCTTCATCATCGGCTTCGGCGCGATCACTTTCGTGTTGACGAATCCGCAGTTCCTCGATGCCAAGGGCGGCTTGCTGGGCGGCGGCAACATGGCGGCGATCCACCTCGCCAACGCGGTCGGCGGGAATGTGTTCCTGGGCTTCATTTCGGCGGTGGCGTTTGCGACCATCCTGGCCGTCGTCGCCGGCCTCACCTTGTCCGGTGCGTCGGCGGTGTCACACGACCTCTATTCCACGGTGATCAAGAGGGGCCAGGCCGACAGCGCGGCGGAGCTGAAGGTGTCGCGCGTCACGACCGTGGGCCTGGGCATCGTCGCGGTGGCGCTCGGCATCGCCTTCGAGAAGCAGAACATCGCGTTCATGGTCAGCCTGGCGTTCGCGATCGCGGCATCGGCCAACTTCCCGGTGCTGCTGATGTCGGTGCTGTGGAAGGACTGCACCACCCGAGGTGCGGTGATTGGCGGCTTTCTCGGCCTGGCCTCGTCGGTGCTGCTGACCCTCGTCTCGCCCGCGGTCTGGGAAGTGACACTCGGCAACGCGAAAGGCTCGGCGCTGTTCCCCTACGCGTCACCGGCGTTGTTTTCGATGACGATCGGCTTCGTCGGCATCTGGCTCTTCTCCATCCTCGACCGGAGCCCGCGCGCGGCGCAGGATCGCGCCGGCTTCGTGGCGCAGCAGGTGCGGTCGGAGACCGGCATCGGCGCCTCCGGCGCGTCCGGGCATTGAGCGGCGCGAAGGCACTTGTCACGCCGAAGCCGGCGTCGTAGTCTTGAAGAACCCTGTGTTGTCCTGAAGGAGAAAGTTCATGAGCAAGCGAGATGTGGTGGTCCTGGGCGCGGCCCGTTCGGCGATCGGAACCTTCGGCGGCGCCCTCGCCGACATCGAGCCCGCCGAGCTGGCCGGCACCGTGATGAAGGAAGCGGTCAAGCGCTCCGGTGTCGATCCGAAGGCGATCAACTATGTGACGGTGGGCAACACCATCCCCACCGAGAGCCGCTTCCCGTACGTGGCCCGCGTGGCGGCGATCCAGGCCGGGCTGCCGATGGAATCGGTCGCGATGTCGGTGAACCGGCTGTGCTCCTCCGGCCTTCAGGGCATCGTGACCACGGCACAGAACATCCTGCTGGGCGATTGCGACTACGGCATCGGCGGCGGCGTCGAAGTGATGAGCCGCGGCGGCTACCTGTCGACCGCGATGCGCAACGGCGCGCGCATGGGCGACACCAAGCTGATCGACACCATGGTGGCGACCCTGACCGACCCCTTCGGTGTCGGCCACATGGGCATCACGGCCGAGAACCTGGCCACCAAGTGGGGGATCACGCGCGAGGCGCAGGACGCACTGGCCGTCGAGTCGCACCGCAAGGCGGCAGCGGCGATTGCCGAAGGCCGCTTCAAGGATCAGATCGTCGCCATCGTGAAGCAGACGCGCAAGGGCGAAGTCACCTTCGACACCGACGAGCATGTGAAGGCGGCCACCACGCTGGAGTCGCTCGGCAAGCTCAAGCCGGCGTTCAAGAAGGACGGTTCGGTGACGGCCGGCAATTCGTCGGGCATCAACGACGGTGCCGCATTTTTCGTGCTGGGTGACGCCACCACGGCGGCGGCGGCCGGCTACAAGCCGATGGCGCGGCTGGTGTCATACGCCGTGGCCGGCGTGCCGAACGAAATCATGGGTGAAGGCCCGATCCCGGCGACGAAGCTGGCGCTGAAAAAGGGCGGCCTCACGCTCGATCAGATGGACGTGATCGAGAGCAACGAAGCCTTTGCGGCGCAGGCGATCGCGGTCGCGCGCGGGCTCGAGTTGGACCTGACGAAGGTCAACCCGAACGGCGGCGCCATCGCGCTCGGCCACCCGATCGGCTGCTCGGGTGCTTTCCTCGCGACGAAGGCGATCTACGAATTGCACCGCAGCGGCGGGCGCTACGCGCTCGTCACGATGTGCATCGGCGGCGGCCAGGGCATCGCGGCGGTATTCGAAAGGCTCTGACGCGCCCCGGGGGGCCCTTTACAGCGCGTGGTGCACGCGCAAAAAACTCGCGAAGCGCGGCAGGCCGGTGGCGGTGAGATCACGATAGCGGTAGGTGACGACGCTGCCGATGGCCGGCGGGTCGCGCCGCTGCGCCTCGCTGAAGCCGGTGCCGATCAGGAACTGCCGACCATCGGCCGCGCGCACCTCGAGCGCGCCGAGCTGGCCGGCGAAGCGGCCCTGCCCGGGATGCTGCGCGACGACGACGGCCTCGGTGTCGAGCTCGGGCTTGAGCTTCATCGTCACGTCGCTGCGGCCGGCTCGGTAGGCGGCGCTCGCGAGGTGCAGCACCAGCCCCTCGCCGCCCTGCGCCACGGTGGCCGCGAGGCGCCGGCGCAGCGCGTCGCGGTCGGCGACCGGCGTTTGCTCCACGGCCACCAACTGCGGCCACGCGGCCTGAACCGCGAGTTCGCGGATGCGCTCGGCGCGCTCGGCAAACGTGCCCGTCTCGCCCGGCAGCTCGAACACCATGTAGCGCAGCTGGCGCCATTCGGCATCGACCGGCGCCGCCTTGCGCACGATGCCCGAGAGCTCGTCGA
>JBDUAG010000556.1:0-3246 GCA_040004785.1 Burkholderiales bacterium
ACAGCACCAGGGTGCCCAGCATGATGGCGGCATAGACCATCGGCACCATGGTCCAACCGAAGGCCACCAGCAGGGCGGGCGCGACGAACTTGTTGACCGCCGCGCCCGAGTTGCCCGCGCCATACACACCCATCGCGAAGCCCTGTTGATTCTTCGGGAACCAACGTGCCACGTAGGGCGTGCCGACCGAAAACGATCCGCCGGCCAGGCCGACGAACAGGCCGATGACCAGGAAGTGCCAGTAGGCCGTGGCGTAGCTCATCAGCCAGATGGCCGGCACGGTGGCGGCCATCAACAGCGCCATCACGATGCGGCCGCCGTACTTGTCGGTCCAGATGCCCAGCGGCACGCGGATCAGCGAGCCGGTGAGCACCGGCGTGGCGGTCAGCAGTCCGAACTCGGTGGCGTTGAGCCCCAGGGTCTTCCTGATCGGGATGCCGATCACGCCGAACATCATCCACACCATGAAACACACGGTGAAGGCGAGCGTGCTGACCAACAGCACCGCCAGGCCCTGGCTCTTCTTTGTCATGCTGCAGTCCGCTTCATTCCCATGCGCAGACTGTAGGAATGGCCGCCCGGCAGCGGCATCGGTCAGGAGGAGTGCCGAGCGGAGGCAGAAGAACTACTCGAGCGCGATGCCCATCGTCCTGAAGAACTAGCGGGGCGACAACGAGGCGCGGGTTTGCGCCAGATCAATGCCGAGTCAACAAAGACCGTGTTCGCTGGCGATCACGGCGGCATGGACGCGGGAAGTGACGTCGAGCTTGCGCAGGATGTGCTGCACGTGGATCTTCACGGTCGTCTCGGCGATGCCCAGGGTGCGGGCGATTTCCTTGTTGCCCTGTCCACGGGCAATGCCGCGCAGGATGTCGAGTTCGCGTTGCGACAGGGCGTCCAGCCTGGACGCAGCCGGCGCGGGAGCCGGCAACGGCGCCGACTGGAGCTGAGCGGAAGCCGCATCGCGGTAGGCGGCAACGAGTTTGCCGGTCATCTCCTCGGCGACCACGTGCTCGCCGCACATCACGCGTCGGATGGCCGCCGAGAGGGCCTCGCCCTCGACGGTCTTGAGCAAGTAGCCACTGGCACCGCCGCGCAGCGCGGCCGAGAGATCGCACTCGTCTTCGCTGACCGTCAGCATCAACACCCGAACGCCCGGGGATGCCTCGATCAGCGCAGGCAGCGCATCGACCCCGTTGACACCGGGGAGGTGGTTGTCGAGCAGGATGAGATCGGGCTTCAACTCCGCAGCCCGGCGTTGCGCCTGCGACGCATCACCGGCGTCACCGACCACCTCGAACTGCTGGTCACGCTGCAGCAACGCGGTGAGGCCGCGACGGAACAGTGTGTGGTCGTCCACCACGAGAATCCGGATCCTGCTCGAAGGGACAGTCATCTCGGTTCAGGCTGCCTGTTGCCGGTTCGTGTCAGTGACCACGTGTGCGCCCGGGGCCGCCGGCAACGTCAGCACGATAGAGGTGCCGCGCTTCGTTGACGACAAGACCTCAAACTCGGCGCCCAGCTTTTCGGCTCGCTCGGCCATGATTCGCAGGCCCACGTGGGTCTCGTCGACATGGCCCTCATAGGTTGAAAAGCCCTTGCCGTCATCGCGCAATTCGAGCCGCCACCGCGGTTGCTGCTGCACGTCGAGCCAGACGTGGCGGGCACGGGCGTGCTTGCGAACGTTCGACAACGCCTCCTGAATGATATGAAGCACCTGGATTTGCGTGTCCGGCCCGAGCGGCAGACCCTGGCCGGTCATGTGCAGGGTGGCCTTCAGGCCGGTCTGATGCTCGAACTTGCGCAACGTCGTCATCAAGGCCGGCACGATGTCCTCTGCATTCGCGCGGGTGCGAAAGTGCATCAACAGTTCGCGCACGTCGCCGTAGCTTTCGCGCACACCCAGGTCGATCTCGCCGAGGACATGGTCGACCTCCCGCGGGTCGCCTTTGGCGATGGCGTCACGCATCAGCTGGACCTGGATCCTCAGGAAAGCCAACGACTGCGCGATCGAATCGTGCAACTCACGGGCCAAGAAACTGCGCTCCTGAGAAACGGCGGCTTCCAGGCCCAGCGCATTCAGCCGCAGATTCTCCATCGCACCGGCCACCTGAACCGTGAGCGCCTCGAGCCAGGATCGCTCCGCATCCGAAACTTCGATCTGGGCGTGATAGAACAGGTCGAGTTCGCCCATCAGGCGATCATGCAACCGGATCGGGACGGAAACGATCGTCTCGAACCCGGCTCGAGTGCAGTGGAACATCTGCGGCGGCTCCATGTCGCGGATCGGTATGACGCGAGCGCCCGGCGGCGAATTGGGCAAGCCGCAGTGGCAATCACCCACCGCCAGACAATGCTCGGCTTCCACCATGCTGGCCGGCAAGCCGTGCGACGCCAGCATCAGGTATCGGCTGTTGGTCTCATCGGTCCAGCGCAACGCGACGCCATCGGCTCGCGCCACGCGTGCGACAGACTGGGTGAAGTGGGTGGCGAGTTCGTCGAGCGTGAGGGCACGGGTCACGAGGTTGGTGACCTCGTACAGGCTTTCCAGGCGCTCGTGCTTCTCTTCCAGCTGTGCTGTCTTCTCATGGACCTTGCTTTCGAGGCTGCGGTACATGGACTGCAGTTGTGATGCCATGTCGTTGAATCCGGCGGCCAGCGTACCGAATTCGTCGGTGGTGGTGCATTCCACCCGAGCGCCCAACTCGCCGCCTTGAATGCGGTGGATGGCCTGCTTCAGAAGACTGACCGGCTCGAGCACGAAACGGTAACCCGTGTACAGCAACACCGCCGCGCCAACCATGGCCAGCGCCATCAGCGCGATCTGCAGCAAATGCATCACCGACGTCCAGCGTGACAGGTGCGCCTCGATCCCAGCGACGAAATCGTCGATGTGCCCCGTGAACGCCACGACCTGCGGGCCCGCATTGTTCCGAATAGCTAGCGCCGGTGCTCCCTCGAGCAACTGGCGGAAGTGTTCCCAGTCCCGTTCGACGGTCTTGAAACTTTGGCGCACGTTCTCGTCCCACGGCACGAACAGTGGCCGATCGGGGTCGCCCTTGCGCAGCAACATGAGGCTGTGCTCAAACTCTGCCACTTGCTGCGGTAGCGCGGCTGCGCCTCCAGCACCGGCCGATAGAAGCATACGGTAGGCCTGCATGCGCATTCGGCCGGCCTCGTTGACTGAGGCTGCACCGCCTTCGAGCTGCAAGGACATCCACACCAGCGCGCCGATGGAGCAAAGCG
>JBDUAG010000557.1:0-3240 GCA_040004785.1 Burkholderiales bacterium
GAATCGAGTTCGCAGGTGACCCACAACTCCTTGCCATCAGCGGTGATCGCCATGCGGCGCGGCCGCTTGCCGACCTTGATGTTCTTCAGGACCTTGCCGCTCGCGGTGTCGATCACGTGCACGAGGCTGGCGACCTCGGAGGTCACGTAGAGCAGCTTGCCGTCGGCGCTGACTTTCACGCCTTCGGGCTCCTGGCCGACCTTGACCTCCTTGAGCTTCTTGCCGGTCGCGGCATCGACGAAAACGGCTGCGGCATCGTCTTCGCTGGAGACGTAGATGGTCTTGCCGTCGGGCGAGAGGTCGAAGGCCTCGGGGTCGTCGCCGAGCGGGATGCGGCGCAGCGATTGACCTGTCGCCGGGTCGATCAGGTCGGCCACGCCGGAGTCGGAACACGCGAGCATCAGCTTGCGGTCGGGCGTGAGCTGCAGGTGGCGGCCGCGCTTGCAGGTGGGGACCGTGCCCTTGACCGCGAGCGTGGCGAGGTCGATCATGGTCAGCGCGTCGTCCTTCTCGCTCGACACATAGACAGTGCCTTGCGCACAGGCGCCGCCGGCCAGCAGCAGGGCCAGCGCGGAAAAGCAGATCGATGTGCGGGTCAGTCTCAAAAGCTTGCCTCCAGGTTCAGATCGTTCGTCTACTCGGCGTTCACGAGGTTCGCTTGATGAAGCCTGCTTCGAGCGTCGCCTCGCCGAGCGCCGCCGTCACTTCGGCCGGTGTTCCATCCGCGAGCAATGAGCCCTTGTGGAGCACCAGCACGCGGTCCGCGCCCTCGGCCTCCTCGACCCAATGGGTCGCCCACAACACGCTCACGCCACGCTCGCGCACATCAGCGCGCAAGGCATCGAGCAGGTCGCGGCGCGATTTGGGATCCAGGCCGACGGTGGCTTCGTCCATCAGCAGTACCGACGGTTGGTGCAGGCCCGCGCGCACGAGTTCCACCTTGCGCCGGTTGCCGCCGGACAATTCGCGCACCTTGCGGTCGAGATTCGCATCGAGACCGAGCCGCGCGCAGCCGGCCTCGATGCGGGCCAGCGCAAGGCCGCGCGGCACGCCCTGCAGGTCGGCCTGGAACAGCAGGTTGCGTCGGATGCTGAGATCCAGGTCGAGCGCGATCTGTTGGAACACCACGCCGAGATGACGCAGTGCGAGGCGCGCCGAATGCCGCAGCGAGTGGCCGGCGACCTCGACCTCGCCGGCGTCGGCCGCGAACAGGCCGGTGAGCACCTGGAACAGCGTCGACTTGCCGGCACCGTTGGGCCCGAGCAAGGCGACGAACTCACCGCGCCCGATCTGCAACGACAAGGATTTCAATGCGATGGTTTGACCGTAGCGCTTGGTGAGATCGGTGGTTCTCAGCATAAAGGTGATGTATCCCGGAACGCTCCGAACAGCGTGTTCGCCGCGTCGTCCGCGTGGTCGACGGTACTGCAACTTCTACGCCGTTGGCCAAGCATGGGTGTTCTGCGCCCGAGCGCCGTGAAGCGGCCTTGCTTGTTGATCGAAGCACAGTGGAACACTCTGCGCCAAAAGTGAATACGATCGTTGCGCGCTGCGCAGGCACATCGCGCCATCGACAGCTGCACCGGCAAGCTCTGCCGTGCCGGCACCCCAGGGGTTTCCCGAAGTGCATAGCGCGCACATCGAGCCAGTCCGCGGTACGAACTCGCTCTTAGACATGTTGGCTCGGATTGCAAGCCAAGAAACACAGGGTTTGGCCTAGGGCCGAAGAGGCCGCCCGACGCGTTGTCTGCTTGTGGTGGGCCCGGGCGATGCGCGTGATTTCAACGCGCTTTCCTGATGGGCATGGATGTTGCGGTTCGGCCCTCCGTCAGACAGTTCACGCGGGGATCCGGTGGCGACCTTCGCAAGATCCTAGACCACCACAAAGCAAGGAGACATCAATGAGAATTTCTCGGCAATCGAGCGCGGGCCTGGTGCGTAAGTTGGGGCTGGCGTTGCTCGCTCTACCAGCGTTGGCGCTTGCCAACGCCGACGTAGAGAAGAACATCGCGAACACCGGCAACTGGGCGATGCAAGCGGGGGACATGTACAACCAGCGGTACTCCCATCTCAAGCAGATCACCACGGCCAACGTCGGCAAGATGCAGGTGGCCTGGACATTCTCCACTGGCGTGCTGCGCGGCCACGAAGGATCGCCGCTGGTGATCGACGGTGTGATGTACCTGCACTCGCCGTTCCCGAACAAGGTGTATGCGCTGAATCTCGACAATCAGCAGATCATCTGGAAGTACGAGCCCAAGCAGGATCCGGCGGTGATCCCGCAGATGTGCTGCGACACGGTCAACCGCGGCGTCGCCTATGCCGAAGGCAAGGTGATCCTGCAGCAGGCCGACAGCACGCTGGTCGCTCTCGACGCGAAGACCGGCAAGGTGGTCTGGAGCGTCAAGAACGGCGACCCGAAGCTCGGCGCCGTGAACACCAACGCGCCGCACGTCTTCAAGGACAAGGTTATCACCGGCATCAGCGGCGGCGAATGGGGCGTGCGCGGCTTCATCGCGGCCTACAACCTGTCCGACGGCAAGCTGGCCTGGAAGGGCTACAGCGTCGGTCCCGACGCCGAGATGCTGATCGACCCGGCCAAGACCATGACCTGGACCGATGGCAAGATGGCACCGGTCGGCGCGGACTCCTCCATCAAGACCTGGAAGGGTGATCAGTGGAAGACCGGCGGCGGCACGACCTGGGGCTGGTACAGCTACGACAAGGCGCTGAACCTGATGTACTACGGTAGCGGCAACCCGTCGACCTGGAACCCGGCTCAGCGGCCGGGCGACAACAAGTGGTCGATGACGATCTTCGCGCGAGACGTCGACACCGGCGCGGCCAAGTGGGTCTACCAGATGACGCCGTACGACGAGTGGGACTTCGACGGCGTCAACGAGATGATCCTCGCCGACATCGACGTGAAGGGCAAGCCGACCAAGGCGCTCGTGCACTTCGACCGCAACGGCTTCGGGTACACGATGGATCGCGTCACCGGCGCCCTGCTGGTGGCCGAGAAGTACGACCCGCAAGTGAACTGGGCCACCCACGTCGACATGAAGACCGGTCGGCCGCAAGTGGTCGCGAAGTACTCGACCGCGAAGGGTGGTCCTGACGTCAACACCAAGGGCATCTGCCCCGCGGCGCTGGGCAGCAAGGACCAGCAACCGGCGTCCTACGACCCCGAGACCAAGCTCTTCTACGTGCCGACGAACCACGTCTGCATGGACTACGAGC
>JBDUAG010000558.1:0-3226 GCA_040004785.1 Burkholderiales bacterium
CCCAGCGCACTTGCTCGCCGGTCATGACCTTGCCCTTGCCGAAGCGCTCCTGCGCGCGCCGCACCGCCTCCACGCCGAGCATCTGGATGATCACGCCGCGGGTGTACAGCACGGTGCCGACTTCATCCTTCGGGCCGGTACCCTGGCCCTTGTCGTGCACGTACTTCATGATGTCCTGGATCACCTTCGAGCTCGTGCCCGAGTTGTTCAGGTTCAGCGCGCTGTAGCCCTTCGCGCCTTCGCCGACGTCCTTCACGTCGGGCTCGGCACCCGACCACCACACGCCGAACATCTTCTCGCGCGGGTAGCCGGTGGCCTGCGCTTCCTTCAGCGCGGTCGAGTTCATCACGCCCCAACCCCACAGCAGCACGTAGTCGGGCTTGCCCTGGCGCACCTGCAGCCAGGCCGACTTCTGCTCCACGCCCGGCGCCGTCACCGGGATCTTCACCAGCTCGAAGCCGTGCATCTTCGCGCGCTCTTCGAGCAGCGGGATCGGCTCCTTGCCGAACGGGCTGTCGTGGTACACGAGCGCGATCTTCTTGCCCTTGAGCTTGTCCAGCCCGCCTTCCTTCTTGCCGATGTGCTGGATCAGCATGTCGGCCGCCGTCCAGTAGCTGCCCATCAGCGGGAAGTTCCACTTGAAGACATTGCCATCCTGCGACGCGGCCAGGCCATAGCCCAGGGTCATGATCGGAATCTTGTCGGTCTGCACCTTGTCGGTCAGCGCGAAGGTGATGCCGGTGGCCTGCGGTTCGAACAGCGTCACGCCGGGCTTGTTCTTCAGGCGCTCGTAGCACTCGACACCCTTGTCGGTGGCGTAGCCGGTCTCGCATTCCTCGAACGTGATCTTCACGCCGTTGATGCCGCCGTCGCGCGCGTTGATCATCTTGATGTAGTCCTGCTTGGCGTTGGCCCAGGGCGTGCCGTTCGGCGCGTAGGCACCGGTGCGGTAGGCGAGCAGCGGGAAGAACTGCTCCTTCGCCTGAGCGAACGCGCCGGTGGCCGCGGCGATGAGGGTCGCGCCGAGCGCGAGAGAACGCAAATGATTCATTGGTCTGTCTCCGGTGGTGAGTGGGTCAGTGAGGGAAGGGCCAGAGCCGCAACTTCTCTTTGGCGGTGGACCACAGGCGCGCGATGCCGTGCGGCTCGACGATCAGGAAGAACACGATCAGGGCGCCGAAGATCATGAAGGTCAGGTGCGACGCCGTGGCTGTGTCGATCGGGATGCCGAACCAGTACGGCAGGCCGTCCAGAATGATCGGCAGCACGACGATGAAGGCGGCGCCGAAGAAGCTGCCCATGATCGAGCCGAGCCCGCCGATGATCACCATGAACAGCAGCTGGAACGAGCGGTCGATGTTGAATGCCGCGGGCTCCCACGAGCCCAGGTGCACAAAGCCCCACAGCGCGCCGGCCACGCCGACGATGAACGAACTCACCGCGAACGCCGTGAGCTTGGCGTACACGGGGCGGATGCCGATCACGGCAGCGGCCACGTCCATGTCGCGGATCGCCATCCACTCGCGTCCGATCGCGCCGCGCACCAGGTTTTTCGCCAGCAACGCGAAGATCGCGAGCACGGCAAGCGCGAACAGGTAGCGTTGCGCCGGCGTCTCGATCGGCAGCCCGAACACGTTCAGGCCGGCCACGCTGACCGAGCCCGAGGTCGAATCGTTGGTGACCCACTTCAGGCGCAGGCAGGCCCAATCGACGAAGAACTGCGCCGCCAGCGTGGCCACCGCGAGGTACAGGCCCTTGATGCGCAGCGACGGGATGCCGAACAGCACGCCCACCACCGTGCTCGCAACGCCGCCGAGCAGCAGCGACGCGATCAGCGGCATGCCCTCAATGCGCACATGGCAGTTGTAGGCGGCATACGCGCCCACCGCCATGAACGCGCCGTGCCCGAGCGAGATCTGGCCGCAGTAGCCGACGAGGATGTTCAACCCGAGCGCGGCGAGCGACAGGATCACGAACGGAATCAGGATCGCCGTCAGCAAATACGGTGACGCGACCAGCGGGATGACGACGAACACGAACGCCAGCAGCAGGCCCATCGCGATCCGATCCTGCAGGATCGGGAAGATCTGCTGGTCGGTGCGGTAGCTCGACTTGAACTGGCCGTTTTCGCGATACAGCATGGTCAGACGCGATCAATTATTTTTTCGCCGAACAGGCCCTGAGGCCTGAACAGCAGGAACACGAGGGCGAGCACATAGGCGAACCAGATCTCGATGCCGCCACCGAACACCGGGCCGATGTAGATCTCCGAGAGCTTTTCGCCAACGCCGATGATCAGCCCACCGATGATGGCGCCGGGCACCGAGGTCAGGCCACCGAGAATCACGACCGGCAGCGCCTTCAGCGCGACCAGCGAGAGCGAGAACTGCACGCCCAGCTTGCTGCCCCAGATCACGCCGGCGACAAGGGCGACGAAGCCGGCGACCGACCAGACGATGATCCAGATGCGTCCGAGCGGAATGCCGATCGACTGCGCCGCCTGGTGGTCATCGGCGACTGCGCGCAGCGCCCGGCCGGTGGCGGTCTTCTGGAAGAACAGCGCGAGCAGCGCGACCAGCACCGCGGCGATCGCGGCCGCGTACAGGTCTTCCTTGTTGATCAGCACGCCGCCCTGGAACAGGCCCTCCAGCACGAAGATCGGGTCCTTTGGCATGCCGACATCGATCTTGTAGATCCCGGAGCCGAACAACGTCTGGCCGAAGCCTTCGAGGAAATACGTGATGCCCAGTGTCGCCATCAACAGCGTGATGTGCTCCTGGTTCACGAGGTAGCGCAACACGAGGCGCTCGATGATCCAGGCCACCGCCACCATCACGAGGATCGCGGCGCAGAACGCGAGCACATTGGCGAGGATCTTGTTGTCGAAGCCGAACCACTTCGGGATCCACTCGTAGAAGCGCGCCATCGCCATCGCCGCGAACAGCACCATCGCGCCCTGCGCGAAGTTGAAGACGCCGCTGGCCTTGTAGATCAGCACGAAGCCGAGCGCGATCAGCGAATACAGCATGCCGACCATCAGGCCGCCGAACAGGGTCTCGAGGAAGAACGCCATGTCAGTGACTCGTGCCGAGATACGCGCTGATCACGTCGGCGTTGTTGCGGACTTCATCGGGCGTGCCGTCGCCGATCTTCTTGCCGTAGTCGAGCACCACGACGCGGTCGGAGATGTCCATCACCACGCCCATGTCGTGCTCGATCAGCACGA
>JBDUAG010000076.1:0-10842 GCA_040004785.1 Burkholderiales bacterium
GCGAACACATCGGCTTGCGAACCTTTGCCGCCGCGATAGGCGGCGTCCGCCGCGTCGATCTGCAACTTGGCCTCGTCGCGCTGCGACACCAGCACGTCGCGCATGCGCTCCTGGTAGTGGCAATCCAGCCAGGCCATCGCGGTGTCGCGCTGCAGGTTGGCCAGCGCGAGTTCGCGGCCGGCTTCGGCAACCTCGGCCTCTCGTTCGAAGCGCGCAGTCCTCGCCTTGAGCTTGCCCTCGCGAGTAAATTCCTGCATCACGCCGATCGAACGCATGGTCATGAAGTCGCGGGTCAGGCTGAGCCGGTCGGGGCCGTTGATCGGCAGGTTGGTGATGCCCGCCTTCAGCGTCGGATCAGGACGCTGGCCGGCCGCAACGGCCATTTCGCGCGCCGCTGCAGCCGATGACGCTTGCGCAGGCAGTTGGCGCGAACGCTCCTGCGCAAGGCGCAATGCGTCGTCCAGCGTCAAAGGGGCCGAATCGGCGTGCCGTGCGCCAAGGCCGAGTCCGACTGCCAGGGCAATGCGGCAGCAGAGCAACCCAAGTGCGGGGAGGCGCCGAAACGGCGCACGAAGGGTTTGAACAGACATGAATTCTCCTGACGAACAACGAGAGCGAGGTTCGACTCGACCCGAAAGCTGAAGAGCAACATCAGCGAGTCAGGCGAGCACGGCCGCGAGCGCAAGAGGCCGACGTTGCCGTCAGGCCCGCAGCGCGTGCGGCGTCAGGAAGTCAGGTTCGAAAGACGCAGTGCAGGATGGCGTGCGGCGGCTCGGGCGCTGCATCCAGGCTGGCGTCGGGGGCCGGGAAGGACCGGCCAAAACCCAGTAAGTTCTGCGGTTCGAGGCGAAGCGAATACAGGAAGGTCGGAATGGTCAAACCCACCACGGGTGCGGCGGCTGTGTCAGCGCTTTGCTGGCCCTGGTGGCAGTGTTCGGCGCAGAGGTTGGCCGCGTTCGGATCGATCTGGTCACAACCAAGTGGCATGTCAGCCGGCTCAGCCGCAGAAGTGGTATCCGCGGCAGCGCTCAGCACCACTGTCCCCATGACGCCGGTCGCCGTGGACCCCATGCCCTTTAACCCCGGGCACGCATAGCTGGCCACCGCAAACTGCGCAAACAGCAAAATCCCGATCAGTAGGCGGCTGCTGGATCTGCTCAATGCGCGGGACAATCTCATGCCGCCAATTCTAGATGACGGTTGCGGACACTGGCGCTCGACTCCTGTGGCGTCTTTGGAGCTGAGTGCGGCCCGAAGTGAAGCCAGCCAGCGGCACGGCGGGCGGCGTAACACGCGCCCAAGCACGACGCCTCGCGGTGGAAAGCGCCCGACTGACCATTGCGTCGAACTTCAAACATACGCGTATCCGAGCGCGGCAATGTCGCGAACGTCCGTCTCCGTGTACGTCCATGGATCCATGACAGCGTCGGAGCCAGTCAACGGCGGATTCTGATGATTGCCTTGGGTGCTGTTGTACCACTGCCACCAGAGCCGATCGAGGTTGGCATGATGCAGCCAGAACACCGGATCGGCAGGCGAGACCGAGGCGTCCGACATCGTCCCGCCGACCCAGATGTGCACCATGCCGTGGATGCTGTTGATCGGCGCCGAGAACTGTCCATAGTTGGTTTTCGACAAGGCCGTCGAGGTCCCGGACACTATCGAGGCAAGCCCTCCGTCTGACCCGGGGGCCCGAATCACATTGATCGTCCGGGTAGGCGCATGAACACTCGGCAGGACGCCGGCCAGCCAGTCCGGGAAATGCTGCTCCTCCGGCCGCGTCCAGTCCCAGTACGGGACGCACACGTCGGGGTGGTAGTTGTGCAGCGCTTCTTCGAACAGGTACAGGAAGACGCGATGCCAGGGCAACAGGCGTGCACTCGTGTGCTGCATGTGCATCTCGCTGTGAATGTCGACGAGGTGTCCGAGCGTGCCATCGTTGTTGATCATGTTGAAGGCACACAGAAAGCGCGACCTCTCGACATCGGTGAGCGCGGCCTGGTCCTTGCGGTGACACAGCGGCGGGAACAGCCAATGCAGATCCTTGAAATTCGGTATCGCGCGAATGTCTGCCCGAACCATCTTCGCGAAGCTCATCGAGCGCGAGATCAGAGGCAGGTTGCGCACCAGAAGTGCGCTGCCCATGGATTCGGCTGGCATCTCATGCTTGTCTACCGCCGCTGTCTTGCCTGATTGCTTCGCCATGACGTTCTCCGTTGTGACGGCCGATGGGCCGATGTGAATGGGGTCTCCGTGCTGATCACTGCGAAATGGAGACTGCTTCGCTCCCGAATGCGAACCCGATCCGGCCACGCGCTACTTCTTCTTTGTTGATCTTTTCGTGCGTTGTCCGGCTTGCTTTGGCACCCGCGATGCCGTGCCACCGCGCGTGTGGCCGGGGAATGTGAGCTGCACGAGCGAAGCGCCGTCTGGCGCGTCGATGTCCATCCGATCGATGCCGCTGCCGATCAGTCGCAGGAGCTCGACTTGCCGCGGGCGGTCGTCGGCGACCACGCTGATCACTTGCTTGTCCTTCCCGCGTGCCTTGATGGTTGGCGGGCGCCCGAAGTGCGCAATCAGGATATCGACCTGATCCACCGGGCCCGGTAGCCGCAACTCGCACTTCCCGCTCAGCGCCAGACCACGAATGCCGTGCTGCTCGGAGACGCGCGCGTCGAAGGGCCGGTTGTCGGCGGTGACGATGCGAATGCCCGTCTTCGCGAACGGATCGTCGCACTCACCGAGCGCGTGAGCCGAGAGGTCGATCACCGTCTCTCGCGCGGCGACCAGTTCACGCTGCGCTTGCCACCAATGCGGAGGATCGATCGCGGCCTGCAGCACGCGCGGGTCCATGATGTGCAGATGATCAAGGAGGCCGCGCCTGCGCTTGAAATAGGTCATCGACGGGCCCGGTCGACCCACAAAGCACATTTCATTGAACCGGTGCTTGTGGATGAAATGCAGTGCTGCCACGGCGTTGCCGTGCCCGGGACCGAAGTCGAGCAACCAATGCGCACCCTCGGCAAGCTTCCACCGGCCTCCAACCTCGATCACTGCGAGATTGGCAGGGTCGAAAGCAATGCTGTCCTCGCCGGCGAGGCTCCCGCTCGGCGCCGTGCCGGCATCGGTGAGCCAATACATCATGGGTGTCACGTCGCCACAACTCGGGCGCCCCACGAAGCACATGGACGCGAGTTTGTAGTGCTTGATGATCTCGAGGATGCGGTCCGCTTCGGCCTTGATACCACCGGTGTCGATCAGCCAGTGGTTTCCCTCGACCACCTTCCAACGGCCGCCGAACTGCGCCACCGACAGGTTCGCGCGATTGAAGGCGATGCGATCTTCCGGAATCCATGGCGGAGCGATTTCGCTGACGCTGTTGCCGGAGATGCGCAGGCCGGTCCACTCGGTGTTGTCCCCGAAACAGTCCTCGCCCACGATGTGTTTGGCGTTCGTGGTCGACTGCAAGGTGTAGTCACCGTCGGGCACGGTGTCAATGACGATGTACTGGCACGGAAGCCCGCTGCTGTAGACGTCGGCCCAACCCGATGAGATCCCCTGGTCGGTATTGCAGTTCGCAAACCGCGCGCCTGCACTCGCGTTGGCCCCGATGCGTTCGATGTCGATCGCGCAGAACGCTTGCTTGTAGCCGATCGTGGCCAACGCGCCTGTCGAGTTGAAGAGCAGGAACTCGTTGAAATCGCGCAGGTGGTAGTGGCCATGTCCGGCCGACCAGACAAACAGGTCAGGACGCGATGCCGGGCTGCCAATCACGAGATCGGAAGTGCCGGCGTTGTAGGACAGAAAGTCGAAACGCATGATCCGGTGCGTACCCGGTGTCACGCAGCCATCCTGCACGTCGTGGTCGTTGGCGGTGAAGGTCTGCGTGCTGATCGCGAAGTTGCGAACCCGCGTGACGAGATTGACGCCCATGACAGTCTCCTCCGTCGGCAATCACGACGTGGACCACGACTGGGGTCCGTCGGCCGCTGCCGTAGGGACGGAGTAGGCGCTTGACGGGCGGTGCATGACATCCCTACGTTGGCGGAGCGAAGCCGCTGATTGAGGGCTGGTTGCGACGCGATAGGCCAGACCTTCGGCGAACGACTACTGTCGGAGAACAGGTCAATCGACGGCGCCTGGCGAGACTGTCTATGGCGACCGGCAGTCTTCGTCGTCATCAACTTTGATGACTGCGAAAAGGATGCTGACTTGCGTCAGGGACTGGATTGACCGAGCGACTGTCCTGACCGCGGACGCAGCGGGACGGCGCGGCTGCGGTCGAACGGGGTGGCCGTGCGAAGTGTGGGATGGGCATGAGCGGCCGGCCGCGCACACTGCGCACTCGGAGCGACCTGATCGAAGTTTCCTCTTGCCACGGGCGCGGAACCAGCGATGGCCGAATCGAAAATCGCATTGAAGGTCGCTGCAGGATCGACCTGCACTGGCTCCCCGGAAGCAACGGGGCATGCGCCCGCGGGCCTTGTCGACGACACCGCCCTTCGTCTCGATTGATCACTCTCGAGGAAATCCCATGCTCGCTGTCATTCGACTCCGCTTTCCCCAGACGGCCGCCACGGAAGTGTGGAGCGATACAGTCATGAACAACTGGCTCAATCCCAGCATCCCGTTCAGCTTGGCGCATTTCTGGAGCCGCACGTCTCTCTTCCAGGCGGATCTCAGTTACTTCCTCTTCGCCCCGATCGTGCTTGCAGATCCTCGCATCAACATGCCCGCCGGTGCCGACCCGCGCGACAGGCTCGTCAAAGGTGTCATTGCCGAAGTCACGCGGGCCTTCTCGCCTGACTGGAGCGTCTTCGACAAGCTCCTGATCGTGGGCGCGCAGGCGACCGATCAATTCGGAGGCGGCCCCTTCCAGGTATCGGTCGGGCAGGACCAGAAGAACGTGCTGGTCGCGGTCGTCGACGTTCTGAGCCCCTTCAGCAACGTCTGCCAAGAACTCGGGCATGCATTCGCGCTTGACCACGAACTGAACTACCAGGGCGACGAGTACCGGAGTCCGTATTCGGTGATGAGCAGCGAGGGCTACGGCGGATCGAGTTCGTCCTTCGAGCGGCCCGTCGACGCCCGCCTTCCCGTTGGCAAGCCCGTCCCGCCAAACATCTCAAGGGTCCAGACCCAGGACGTCCAACGCATCATCGGCCCCTACATCACGCCAGTGCAGTTCTCGTTGAAGAACATGGGCACGTTCAACGATCCGCAGACGGTCCACCGGGTTCCGGACAGCTATGGCACGGCGCCCTACACCTTTCACCTGACCGCCGTCGACGCATGCATCGACAGCTGGCCGAATCGCAAGATGATGCTGGCCGTCCTCCCGCCCCAGGTCAGCGGAGGCGACGTGTATCACTTGGAACTGCGGCGCAACCACGGTTATGACGCGGCGCTGTCCGTCGATGGCTCGACGGGCCCGCCGGTGGCTCTGGTGATTCATGCGGTCAGCAGCCGCACCAACCGCGTCTTGTACGTCGATCGCATCGCGCTGGGGGCCGCCCCGGGCGATATGGATTACCACTCCTACAAGGGCTTCTTCGCCGTTCGCGTGAACAGCTTCGAGAAGGACTTCTCGGCGTGCAGCATCACCGTGGGCGGTGGCAATTTCTGGAAGTACCTGGGCGTGGGCTTCGACGACGTCATCGAGACGCATGAAGATCACATCGGGATCGGCTGGCAGACCGCCGACATGAGTCCCTGCTTTCTGTTCCCCAAGGCACCGCACCACTATCGCGATCGGTTCCGCAGCACGTTCCTGACCGTCCGGGCAACGTCGTTCGGCTACGAGAAGCCAAACTATCAATGGTTCGTGAACGACAAGTTGCTCAATCTGGGCGGGTCTTCGATCACTCAGACTCTGAGCGTGCAGCACGCCGAACACGGCGAGTTGAGCGGTGCGCGGCCGGACAGTGTGCCGTTCGAATGTTCCGTGGTGGCGAACGTGCTGAAGCTGACCTGCCACGCGCCCTTCGCCAACATCCACGCAGTCATCAAGGTGGTGGTCAACGAGACCTCGACCGAAGTGCTGCAGTCCCTGTACCCGGATCGCAGTTTGTGGATGAGCGTCGACATCGACAACGTCAAGATCGAGTATGACCAGGCCTACATCGACCAGATGAAGGAGTGCGTCAAGCGCATCCGCGGCATCAGCGACAGGTTCTCGATCAGCGACATGGTGGTGCCGCATCGCGTCGATCCGGGCCCGAAGTTCGGCAAGGAGACGATCGATCTGATCAATGCGCTGATCCTCGCAAATCCCGTGGCGGCGAACTCGGCGATCAATGAATTGGCGCGCCTGAAGAATGTCGGAAAGTTGGATGTGATCGCAGTGTTGCGATAGCCGAGGAACGGTAGTCAACCCCCGTTCTGTCATTGCAGCTGAGGCAGACCGAAGCCAGCCGCCACGTGAATTGGCAACGTCTTCGCGCCTCTGCGAATGTCTGTGGGTATAGGGATATGAATCGGTTGGCCGAACAGTAGGGTACGCCTACGACCCAGGGTGCACGGTCGGTTCGATGCCTACGCGGCGCAGCAGCCGCATGCACCTCAATTCAACATGCGGAGTGCAGACCATGGCGATTCGAAACGTCTACCTGAAGATCGAACAGATCCCCGACTACAGCCCGGTCGAGCCCAGTGGTCATGCCGCGGCAAACTATCGTCGCGACTGCATGCGAAACCCCGGGCACGAGGATGGAACGATCCCGCTGTCCGAGGTGGATGCGCGCCGCCTCGACGCGTTGATCTACCGCGAATACCTGGATCCGGGCTACCTGATTCCGAAGCCCGACAAGCTGGTGCTCGCCGACGTGAACGAGCCGGTCTTCGCGCACCGGGTGCCCGGTACCGTGATCTATGTGCACCCGGGGGATCACCTCCACATCAAGGTGGTGAACGGTGACACGATGCCGCACAGCTTTCACGTGCACGGCCTGAGCTACGGCATTGACTCCGACGGCTCATGGCCCTTCGGCACTCAAAGCACCGATGGCCGCCGCTCCGACGAGATCTGCCCGGGGCAGTATTGGGTCTATCACTACACGGTCACCGACCAGATGTTCGGTGCGTGGCCGTTTCACGATCACTCGCGCCACATTGCCGAAAGCATCAACCGTGGATTGATCGGCGGCATCGTGGTGCTGCCCAAGGAGCACAGGCCTCCGCGTGGCATGGAGCTGCCGCCCATGGTGGCGAGCTACCTCAAGTTGAAGTTTGCCGACTTGCTGATTGAGCACCAGGATCACGACCACGATCACGAGCAAGTCGCGGAACCAGCACCCCTCGGAGGGCCGCCGACCGTGTTCGCCGGTGCGGGCGCACGCGATGCGGGTGGGGGCCACGATGGCCATGATCATGGCGGCGGCCATTTTCCGGCCGGGGCCGTGGACCTCGATCTGCGCGCGCGGCGGGACTTCCTGGAAGAGTGGTCGCAGCTCGACTACGCGCATCACCGGCCGCCGCACACCGAGACCTTGCATGTGCCGATGTTCTTCCACCAGATGAGCAAGGTCAGAGGCGCAGCAGCGTTCAACAAGAGCCCGTTCTCGCCGGGCGACCCACCGTTCGAAGTGGTGTTCGGTGCGGCAGGCACGTTCGGCTACCACTGCGAGATCCACACCTCGATGCAGGGCACCGTGATCGTCGAGCCCGGAGGGCTACCCGAGGCCGTGGTCGCCATCGTCGATACCGACCCGATGAACATGCACTTCACTCCGGCCGAAGTCCACATTCAGCCCGGCGGCAAGGTGCGCTGGACCGCCGGCACGGTGCAGACGCACACGGTCACCGAAAACGGTGCGGGCCTGCCCAGCTTCTGCCTGAACGGACGCTCGTTCGTCGGCAACACGCCGACCATCGTCGCGCACGCGGGTCAGAAGATCCGCTGGTATGTGTTCAACCTGGACCTGGGCATGGGCTGGCACAACTTTCACGTGCATGGTCAGCGTTGGAAGTTCGCCAACGAGACCATCGACTCGCGCAGCATCGGCCCAGCGGAATCGTTCGTCGCCGAGACCACCGCACCGCCCGTCATCCTGCTGCCGGCCGACATCGCGGCCACACAGGATGAAGAGCACCGTCCCCGGAATGCCAAGGCGTACCACCTGCGCGGCGACTTCCTGTTCCACTGCCATGTGGAGATGCACATGATGCAGGGCTTGGCCGGCCTGGTGCGCTCGCGCCAAACGGTATGGCTGACGCCCGACCAGGCCCGACGGCTGCGCGCCGAGAGTGGCCTCGCGCTGGACCACGGTGGCAACACCTGCCCGGTGGTGGACGACCATCGCTGCGAGGAATTCAATTGCGGCAAGTGGGAGCTCGTCTCGGGTGCGACGGCGGTCTGCATGATGCATGCGGCCTTGTTGCCCAACACGCAGCGCGTGCTGATCTTCGGTTATGGCGACACGCGCGACGACCTGAGCCGGGTTTGGGACTACAGCACCCCGGCGGGCAGCTTCATCGTACCGCCCAATCAGCCGTTCGATGTGACCGTACCGGTGCACAACCGGCCGCTGGCCAACATCTGGTCGGCAGAACACGCGTTCATCAACGACGCAGCGGGAACCTTGCTGGTTCACGGCGGCTTCACGCCGCGCGAGAGCTTCTCCTTCGATCCGGCGACGCTGCTGTGGTCGCACGTGGTGCCCACCGCCGATGAGCGCTTCTACTCGAGCACGCTCACGCTGGCTGACGGAGGGTTGATGACCCTGTTCGGCTCGGCCTCCAAGTCGATCGAGATCTTCGATCCGGGCACCAGCACCTGGGGCGCGCCCAGCCCGACGCCACCCGGCATGGCGCACCATCAGTATTACCCATGGACCTACCAGCTGCCGGGCGGCAAGCTGTTCATCGCCGGGCCCCACGTGCCCACCCAGCGGTTCGACTGGGCCCCGGGGGTGGCCAATGTGGAATCGTTCTCGACGGTCAACGGCAATCGCAGCACGAGCGGTGAGCGCGGCACCTCGGTGCTGCTGCCGCTGCGGCCTCCAAGCTATGACTCGCAGGTGCTGATTGCCGGCGGCGATCCGGCGCCAGCGCAGCAGACGGCGGAGGTCATCGACCTGTCCACCGCCACGCCGGCATGGAGTGCGCTGCCGAACCTGAACCGGCCGCGCATGCACCAGGTGAACACCGTGCTGCTTCCGGATGGTCGTGTCTTCCTCGCCGGCGGTATCGACGGCCCTGATGGCGGTCCTGCCGAGATCTTCGATCCGCGCAATCCGGCCGCTGGCTGGGAGTTGTGCGCCACCATGTCGATCCCGCGCGGCTACCACTCGGCGGCCATCCTTTTGGTCGACGGAAGCGTGCTGATGGGCGGAGACAAGCCAGGCGCCTGGAAGTCGGGCGAGACCACGGCGCATGAGCGCTATTTCCCCTGGTACTACCCGCTGGCCCGGCCACCGATCTCGGCCGCGCCGGCCACCCTAGGGTACGGCGCGACCTTCGACGTGCAAACGCCGATCCCAGCCGCGATTGCCGAAGTGGTTCTGCTCCGACCCGGCGCCGTGACGCACGGGTGGAATCAGTCCCAGCGTTTGGTCGAGTGCAGTCTGGTCGGCCACACGGCCACCGCCGTGCAAGTGCAGGCGCCGCCCGACGGCAACGTGGCACCTCCTGGGTACTACCTGCTGTTCGTCTTGACCGGCGCCCGCATTCCGTCGATCGGACACTGGATCCGGTTGACGTAAGCGCGCGTGGCTGCGCCGGCAACCGACGGCGCAGCCACGCGTGGGGCATGATCGAGCCAAGCCGGCACGCGCTGACTCCCAGCGGCTATTTCACCGAGGTCACGATGTAGCCCTTCTTGTCCTGCACGAACTCAAAGTCGATCTTGTTGCCGATGGCGAGTTTGTCGAACAGCATCTTGTCCTTGACCATGAAGCCCATCGTCATCGCCGGCCAGTTCATCGTCTTGACCGGCTCGTGGGCCACCGTGACGAGGCCAGCCCAGCTTCTTCACGATGTTCTCCTCAGAGGGGATTCAAAGGGTTTGCAGTACGAGACATGCGCACCTGATCAATCCAGCCACCGGCAGAACGCGATGTGTGCGGAATGTTGTAGGCCGCGAGCTTGTCGGGGTCGAGCACGACCTGGTACTGGCTTCAAGCGCTGACGCTGCGGATCGCAGGTAGATACCTACCGCTTCAGCAACAGCGAAAACTTCGCCGTCGAGTCGGCCTTTTTGGTCCACATCCAGCAGTAGTCCTGCGTCACCTCGACCGGCAACTGGCCGTGCGCGCCGGACACCGCGTCCTGCTTCGCCGGGACGCCACCACCTGCTTGCCATCGCGGTAGTGGATGTTGAAGTTCATGGACGCGTCACCCTTGAACGACCACGCTACCGATTGACTCCTTGCCAGCGGGCCGCAAACCTCGGCGAACTTTTCCGTTGCGACGCGCATCGGGGTCTCGAAGCGCCCGGTCGAATCCCATTGGATTTCCGTCAGCTCGGCATGCGCGCTAGTGGCAATGACCTCCACGCCGAGAGTCGCCAGAAGGCGGTGGCGTCCACAGCGGGTTCTTCTCACCGATTGCCTCATCCTTGGCCCCCCTCAAACGCAATGCATTGGTGATGACCGACGCGGAACTCAGGCTCATCGCCAGCGCCGCGATCATCGGTGACAGCAGCCACCCGGTGAACGGATACAGCACGCCCGCAGCCAACGGCACGCCGAGCGCGTTGTAGACGAACGCGAAACCGAGGTTCTGCTTCATGTTGGCGATGGTCGCCTCGGAAATCTCGCGCGCCCTCAGCATGCCACGCAGATCGCCCTTGACCAGCGTGACCTGGGCGCTGTTCATCGCCACGTCGGTGCCGGTGCCCATCGC
>JBDUAG010000559.1:0-3213 GCA_040004785.1 Burkholderiales bacterium
CGGCTGTTGAGGTCAACAAACTCCGCTAGTGGCGTCAACGAACGCCGCTAGTGCGGGGGCCGATGGAGAGTTTGCGCTTCTGATCCTGCCGGCGATGTCTGTAGTAGACGTACCGCAGCAGCTGTCGCATGTTGCGATGTCCTTGCAAGGCCGCTGGTGTAACCCAACCCACTCGTTGCAGATGCACGGTGCATGCAGGCCGGTCGGCGCTCAACCAAACAGCCTTCCAATACGGCGCCGTGACGTCCAGCGGGTTCATGATCAGGCACTGATAGCAGTACGCCATCGTTGTGCATTCGATTCGAACGACGGGCAGCATCTGCATGAGTTTGGCTGGCGACAGTCGGCATAGATGGCCCAGCCGCGTGGCTGCGCGCTCCATCGGCGCCGACGTGGCCAGCCAGCGCGACACGTCATAGTCAAGGTCGAACTCGACGCCAGCTGCGCGCACGAGGTCGTCGACACCGATGCGGTACCGCGCCGCGACACGACCGAGCCAGCTCCCGAACGCTTCGTCGTCAAAGGGCCTCGGGGCGACCGGCCAGGGCTGGCTATGCGACTGCATGGGCGGCAGCCTCGAGGTGCGCCTGACCGATACGCTCGGTGCCGTCGCGGATCGCTGCCTCAGCAGAGTCATTGAGGATGCGCGAGACCTCTCCGAGCAGGCCGCTGCTCGTTGCGATCAACAACTGCACGGTCTGGCGTTGTGTCAGCTCCGAGGGCCGCCGCAGCGGCAATGCCGCCTCGAAGGCGCTCAGCAAGCGCCGGAAGTCTTCTGATTCACTCCATCGCGGCAGCTCGAACGGAACAAACCGGCTGTAGATCTGAGGATCGCTTTGGAAGGCCACCGGCGCATCACTGGTGCCCACGGCCACAATGCTGATCTTCAACTCGTTGGCCAGATACTTCAGCAGGTTGAGCGATGCACGTTGCTCGCGCGCGCTGCCGGCCAGCAGATGGTGAACTTCATCGACGATGAGCATGCGCGGCTCCATCCGCAGCAACAGGTCCCTCGCCACCTGCTCAAGACAGGCCAGCGTGCTGTTGGGTCCTTGCGGGGCGCCGATGACCGACAGGAGCGCCCGGTAGAAGCGTCGCTGATCCGGCGTCGGTGGCATCTGCATGACGATCACCGGTCGGCGCTCGACGCCGCGCTGCTGGTCGAACCCGGGCGGGTTCTCGCGCAGGAACTTGCGCACGATCAGCGTCTTGCCGATGTTCGACGGGCCATGCAGGACCATGCACGGCATGCGTTCACGCTCGGGCGTCTGCAGGAGTCGCCGCAGGCGATGCAACGCTTCGGCGGCGCGCGGGTAGTCGATCCAGCGATCGACCTGTAGCGCTCGTATGCGCTCTTCGTCCGACAACTGGAGCATCTGCCGCGCGGCAGGAAGAAGGTGGTCGCGGGTTGTCATCGCCAGATCTCCACGCTGAACGGTTCGACGGGCTTGCTGTAGTCGGGACTTGACGCCGTGCTCGGTGTTGTTGCAGGTGCCGATGAATAGCGAGCGCTCTTGGCCTTGCGCTTCTCGCGACGAGCGTCCTCGACGACCCGGCGCTGCTGGCCGATCGCCTTGAACACGAGTGCCTCGGACAGTTGCGGCTGGTTCGAGGCGCGCAACGCCTTGACCGCCGCACGCTGTTCCCACAGGCTGATCGCGGGTCGTCGAATGTCCGCGTAGCGAGCTTCCACGTAGTTGCGCCCATCGGCCGTCACGTAGACCCTCGACAAGTCTTCGGGGTGGTAGCGCACCTGAACCCGTCGGCGCTGGTCGCGCCAGACGATGAACACCGGGTGCCAATAGCGGATGTAGAAGAGCGTCAGTCCATCCGCCTGGATGGTCCGCGGCTTGCCCGGCATGAAGTGGGTCAACAATCGCTGCGCAGCCTCCGGCCCGGGTTCGATCCGCCGCGGCGCGCGCGCGGCGGAGAGCGTCGCCCAGGCCGCATAAGGTGTCCCACCATGCAGCCCACGATGCTCGCTGCGGTGGTAGCGCTGACCGATCTCCAGCGCCAACCAGCGCTCGAACTCGCCTAGCGTCAGACAGGCGAAGTCCTCGGGCTTGCGCGCCTTGCGGCCCCGCGTCGTGTTGCCTGTCGCTCCCGGCAGCCCCTTCACCCGCTGCATGAGCGTACGGTTCATGCGTTCGACATGACCGCCGTAGTGAGGCTTGCCCACGGGCCGGTACATCAGTTCGATGCCGTACTGTGCGCATCCGTTGCGCAGCGCGCGGCTGTGGAACTCGGCCGCGTTGTCCAGATGCAGGCACATGGGAATGCCGTACATCGGCCAGTCGATCTGGAGGTCGAGATGCGCCAGCCACTGATCCTTGGGCTGGACGATCCGGCTCAGCAGCAGGGCGACTGTAGCGGCTCCGGGGCGCTCGAGACCGACGAAGAACGCAGGGATGGTTCGCGTCGCCAAATCGATTGCGACGGAGAGCCAAGGCCTGCCAATGACTCGACGCGTAAATCGATCGACGATGAGGACGTCAGCCGGCGTGTGATCGATCTGTACCAGTTCGAGCGGCCACGTGGCACCGAAGCTACCTGGCGCGACTTCGGCGTCGGGTTGGGCGGATTCGAGCGCCAGTTCGGCTTCCCGGTAATCCCGGATGCGGCTTACTACGGTATTGCGCGCAGGCGGCTTCAGCCCCGTCGCCCTGCACCGCTGGCGCACCTCGTTGTATGCGTCGAGGAAGGGGTGCGCCAGCTCGCGTTGGCGTGGCAACCAGCGCTCGACTACGGCGGTGACGATGGCCTCGATGGCAACCGACAAGCGGCGGGGCTCGTTGAGCCGGCCGGAGGGAGAAGGCAGCAGCGAAGAGGTCACTGGATCGCGCAGGAAGCGCGTCCGCAGCTTGTACACCGTGGTCCAGTGCAGGCCAAGCAACTGTCCAGCACGCTCGGCCTGTACCTGCGTCATCGGGTTGCGGCCGAGTGGGCGCAGGATGCGCGCGAGCTCAACTTCTCGATGCGTGAGGGGCTTGGATCTGTTCATGCCAAAGCACTCCAGCGGCGACACTAGTGAACTTTATTGACATGACGCCTGCACTAGCAAGGCTTGTTGACAAGAGCAGGCCGGGAGTTGCCGAAATGCAACGGCCACGAGAAGAGCCAAAATGGCGAAAACCGAATGGCGACAACGACTTATGTCACGATCTCACTAGCGTCGTTTGCTGACATCACTAGCGGAGTTTGTTGACCTCAACA
>JBDUAG010000560.1:0-3209 GCA_040004785.1 Burkholderiales bacterium
AGGTCTTCGCGACCAAGGTGCTGCGCGCCAAGCCGCTCGAGGTCGTGACGCCGACCGCGGTCGTCGGTGTGCGCGGCACGCGGTACCGCGTCAGCCTCGACGACGACCCGAGCAATCGGACGCACGGCGAAGTCATCGAAGGCTCGGTTCACTTCGACACGCCGAACAGCGCAGCCAGCGCGCAGCTCAATGCCGGCTTTGGTGCCGTCGCGGATGCGAGTGCGGCACCGCCCATGGTCGCGAAGCTGCTGCCCGCACCCGACTTGTCACCCGTGCCCGAGCGTTTCGAGAAGCCGCTCGTGCGCTTCTCGCTGCCCGCAGAGACCGTGCCGCTGCGGCTTCAGGTGGCATCCGACGCGGCGTTCGACAAGATCGTGCTCGATCAGCGCGTCGAGGCCGGCAGCGAGGTGCGCATCGCCGACCTGGACGACGCGCAATGGCACCTGCGGGCGCGCCGCGTCGACGTGCAGGGCATAGAGGGCTTTGACGCGAACCGTGCGTTCCTGCTGAAGGCGCGGCCGCAGCCGCCGGTGTATCGCACGCCACGCGCCGACAGCAAGCAACAGGTCGGCAGCGTCGAGTTCGCCTGGGCGCCGAATGCCGACGCGCCGCAAGTGCGCCTGCAGATCGCTGAAGACGACGCGTTCACGAAGATCGTGAAGGAACGCGCCGCCGTCACCGACGCCAGCCTGCGCGCCGAGCTCACCCAGCCCGGCACCTACTTCTGGCGCGTCGCCAGCGTGCGTGCCAGTGGCGACCAGGGGCCGTTCAACGACACCCAGCGCTTCGAGCTCCGCCCATTCCCGACGCCGGCGACGGTCGGGCGTTCCGCCGACGGCAGCGCGTTGAACTTCCAGTGGAGCGGCCGCGCACAAGACCGCCAGCAAGTCGAGCTGGCGAGCGACCCCGAGTTCGCGCAAATCGTCGCCAGGGACGATCTGGCGACGGCGGAATGGGCGCTGGCCATGCCCTCACGCGGCGGGCGCTACTACTTCCGCTACCGCAGCGTCGAACCCGATGGCTACGTCACGCCGTTCAGCGACAAGCTCATCGTCGACGTGCCGCGCGACTGGAGCATCTGGCTGCTGCTGCTGCCGCTCATCGTGCTGCTGTGATCGCTACTTCACGAACTGGTTGAAGCGCTCGGCGTCGAAGTTTTCGGTGGTGTGGGCATCCGCCGGCACGCAGTCGTCCGACGGCAGTTCGCGCGAGCGGGCCGACAGCTTCTCGATCGCCTGCCAGAGCATCGCGATCTGGTGTTCGTGGCCCGAGGCGTTGTCGATCAGGCCCTTCATCGCATGCGACAGCGGGTCGTCGCCCTGCGTGATGCCGTAGGCCGAGAAGCCCATCTTCGCAGCGGCCGCCTCGCGCGCGCCGTCGGCCTTCTTGAGCAGCACGCGCGCCGGGTTGCCGACCGCCGTCGCGCCCGGTGGCACCTCTTTCAGCACCACGGCGCTCGCACCAATGCGCGCGCCGTCGCCAACCGTGAAGCCGCCCAGCACCTGCGAATTGGCACTCACGATCACACCGCGGCCGAGCGTCGGATGGCGCTTCACGCCCTTGCCGAGCGACGTGCCGCCCAGCGTCACGCCCTGGTAGATCGTGCACTCGTCGCCGATCTCGGCCGTCTCGCCGACGACCACGCCCATGCCGTGGTCGATGAAGACGCGCCGGCCGATCGTGGCGCCAGGGTGGATCTCGATGCCGGTCAGGAAGCGGCCGATGTGCGAGATGAAGCGCGCCAGCCAGTGCAGGCCATGCCGGCGGCACCAGGCCGCACGGCGGTGAAGTATCAGCGCATGCAGGCCCGGATAACAGGTGAGCACCTCCCATGCGCTGCGCGCGGCGGGGTCGCGCTCGAGGATGCAGGCAATGTCTTCACGCAGCCGCTGGAACATGGGGAGCTCGGGAGTGGGTCGCGCCTCAGTTTAGCGGCTGCGATCGAAACGTGCTTTGTCCATGGCGCGGGCCACGCCACGCAGGATATGCACCTCTTCCATCGTCAGCTGGGCGCGGTTCAGCAGTTGCTGCAGACGTGGCATCAGCTTGCGCGGCACGGCCGGGTCGAGAAACCCGATGTCGATCAGCGTCTGCTGCCAGTGGTCGAGCACGCCCTGCACCGCCACACCATCGGCCAGCGCCACCGCCGGCGTGCGCGGCTCGACGCCGAAGCCGCCGAGTGCCTGGCGCCAGTCGTAGGCGATCAGCTGCACGGCCTGCGCGAGGTTGAGCGAGCCGTAGTCGGGCGGCGTCGGGATGCTCAGCGCAACGTGGCAGCGGTAGACATCGTCGTTGCTCATGCCGAAGCGCTCGGAGCCGAACACGAAGGCGACCCGCTGCGGCTGCGCCGCGAGTTCGGCGAACAGCGCGCGCGGCGCGCGCGTGGCCGGGCCGAAGTCACGCGGCGTCATCGCGGTGGCACAGGCAAACGTGATGCCGTCCAGCGCGTCGACCAGCGTCGGCACGACGCGCGCGCGTTCCAGCACATCGGTCGCGCCGCTCGCCATCGCGTGGGCCTCGTCGTGCGTCAGCACGTCGGGCCAGCGCGGCGCGACCAGGACCAGATCGTCGAAACCCATCACCTTCATCGCTCGCGCCGCGGCACCGATGTTGCCGGCATGGCTGGTGCCGATCAGGATGAAGCGCGTGGGGTCGGTCATTGGGGGCGGGATAAAATGCGGATTATCCGCAGACGCCGAGCTCTGCTCCGCTCTTTGTCCCCGCCAGCCCTGCCCGCGCCGTGTGCGTCGCGCTCCCTTTGCATCTTCACAGGTCACCCATGTCCCAAGCGCTCCACCCCATGCTCAACACGGCGATCAAGGCAGCGCGCAGCGCCGGGGCGATCATCAACCGGGCCTCGCTCGACCTCGACCTGATCAAGGTCAACACCAAGTCGCCGAACGACTTCGTCACCGAGGTCGATCACAAGGCCGAGGCCATCGTCATCGAGACCTTGCTCGGCGCCTACCCCGGCCACGGCATCCTCGCCGAGGAGTCGGGCAGCACGCACGGTGCGAAGGACAGCGAGTACGTCTGGATCATCGACCCGCTCGACGGCACGACCAACTTCATCCACGGCTTCCCGTTCTATGCGGTATCGATCGCGCTGGCGTTCCGCGGCCAGGTGCAGCAGGCGGTCGTCTACGACCCGAGTCGCAACGACCTGTTCTACGCCTCCAAGGGCCGCGGCGCGTTCCTGAACGACAAGC
>JBDUAG010000561.1:0-3207 GCA_040004785.1 Burkholderiales bacterium
CCACGCTGGCCTGGAACGGCTACCGCCACATGGAGCTGTACTACGCCGTCTCGGGTTCGGGCGCGGTGCTGCACACGCTGAACCCACGGCTGCATCCGGATCACGTCGTCTACATCGCCGACCACGCCGAGGACCAGGTACTGTTCTTCGACATGACCTTCCTGCCACTGGTCGAGGCGGTCGCGGGGCGCGTCAAGACTGTTCGGACTTTCGTCGCAATGACCGACAAGGCACACATGCCCAAGGACAGCAAGATTCCGAACCTGCTGTGCTTCGAGGACCTGCTCGACGCCAGCCCCGACACGTTCGACTGGCCCGACTTCGACGAGAACCAGGCCTCCTCGCTCTGCTACACCAGCGGCACGACCGGCAACCCGAAGGGCGTGCTCTACAGCCACCGCTCGACGGTGCTGCACACCTTCGCGATTGCGTTGCCCGATGCGCTCAACGTGTCGGCACGCGATGCGATCCTGCCGGTGGTGCCGATGTTCCACGTCAACGCCTGGGGCCTGCCGTACGCGGCCTGCATGACGGGCGCGAAGCTGGTCTTCCCCGGACCCGGGCTGGACGGCAAATCGCTCTACGAGCTGTTCGAGACCGAGAAGGTGACGATCTCGGCCGGCGTGCCGACCGTGTGGCAAGGGCTGCTGGCCTACGTCGAGACGAAAGGTCTGAAGTTCACGACGATGCGCCGTACCGTGATCGGCGGCTCGGCCTGCCCGCCGGCGATGATGAAGGCGTTCGAGGAGGGCTACAACGTCAGCGTGCTGCACGCCTGGGGCATGACCGAGATGAGCCCGGTCGGCACCGCCGCGGTGATCAAGGGCAAGCACGTCGGCCTGTCGTCCGAAGCGCGCATGGCCGTGCAGAGCACCCAGGGTCGGGCCGTCTACGGCGTGGACATGAAGATCGTCGGCGAGACCGGCGAGGCACTGCCGTGGGACGGCAAGCAATCCGGCGAACTGCTGGTGCGCGGGCCGTGGATCATCGGCGAGTACTTCAAGGGCGAAGGCGGCAATCCGCTGGTGGACGGCTGGTTCCCCACCGGCGACGTCGCCACCATCGACGCCGATGGCTACATGCACATCACCGACCGCAGCAAGGACGTGATCAAGTCCGGTGGCGAATGGATCGGCTCGATCGACCTCGAGAACATCGCGATGGCCAACCCCAAGGTCGCGATGGCCGCCTGCATCGCCGCGCGCCACGCCAAGTGGGACGAGCGACCGCTGCTGATCGTCGTGAGGAAGCCCGGCGTGGAGCTGACGCGCGACGAGCTGCTCGCGTTCTTCGAAGGCCGCATCGCGAAGTGGTGGACGCCGGACGATGTGATCTTCGTCGACGCGATCCCGCTCGGCGCGACCGGCAAGATGCTGAAGAACCGGCTGCGCGACCAGTACGGCGATGCGCTCCTGACGAAGAGTTGATCCGGCTTGCACCCCGGCCTCGTCTACGCCACCCTCGCCTTCGTCTGGTGGGGGCTGTTCCCGCTGTACTTCCGGCTCGTCACCACGGTGCCCGCGCCGGAGATCCTGGCGCACCGGGTCATGTGGTGCCTGCTGTTCCTCAGCGCGGTGCTCACCTGGCGGCGCCAATGGGGCTGGCTGCGGCAGGTGCTGCGCCGGCCGAAAGTGCTGGCCGCGTTCGTCGCCAGCGCGCTGCTGATCGGCGCGAACTGGCTCGCCTACATCGTCGCCGTGATCCACGGCCATGTCATCGAGGCGAGCCTGGGCTACTTCATCACGCCGCTGGTCAACGTGCTGCTCGGCGTGACTCTGCTGCACGAGCGCCTGCGGCGCGTGCAGTGGGTCGCCCTCGCGATCGCCGCCGCCGGCGTGCTCTGGCTCACGTTGCAGGCCGGACGGCCGCCGTGGATCGCGCTCTCGCTGGCCGTCACCTTCGGCGGCTACGGGCTGCTGCGCAAGATCGCGGCGCTCGGCGCGCTCGAAGGGCTGACCCTCGAAACCCTGCTGCTCGCGCCGCTCGCGGCGATCGCATTGACCCTCGCCGCACTCCACGGCAGCGCCAGCTTCCCGGCACCGGACGCGTTGACGAACGTCTGGATGATCGCGCTCGGCCCGATCACGGCCGTGCCGCTGCTGTTGTTCGCGGCCGGCGCGCGGCGCCTGTCGATGGCGACGCTGGGCATCGTGCAATACGTCGGCCCGTCGATCCAGTTCGCGCTCGGCATCTGGGTGTTTGACGAGCCGTTCAGCGCCGCGCGCCTGATCGGCTTCGCCGGCATCTGGCTGGCGCTGCTGATCTACAGCCTGGACGGCTGGCGGCGCGCCACCCGGCTCGCCACCGCAGCCTGAGCGCCTACGCTGCCACCGGCTCCGACACGGACGTGCGGATCAGGTGATCGAACGCGCCGAGCGCCGCCTTCGCGCCGTCGCCGGTCGCGATGATGATCTGCTTGAACGGCACCGTCGTCACATCGCCCGCCGCGAACACGCCGGGCAGCGAGGTCTGGCCGCGGTTGTCGACGACGATCTCGCCATGGCGTGACAACTCCAGCGTGCCCTTCAGCCACTCGGAGTTCGGCACCAGGCCGATCTGCACGAACACACCTTCGAGCTCAACATGCTTCGCCTCACCGCTGGCGCGATCGGTGTAGCTCAGGCCGTTGACTTTGCCCTCGGCACCGGTGATCTCGGTCGTCTGCGCCTGCGTGTGGAACACCACGTTCGGCAGGCTTTTCAGCTTGTTGATCAGCACCGCGTCGGCGCGCAACTGGTCGCCGAATTCGAGCAGGGTCACGTGACCGACGATGCCGGCCAGATCGATCGCCGCTTCGACGCCCGAGTTGCCGCCGCCGATCACCGCGACGCGCTTGCCCTTGAACAGCGGACCGTCGCAATGCGGGCAGTAGGCCACGCCCTTGTTGCGGTAGAGCTGCTCGCCCGGCACATTGACTTCGCGCCAACGCGCGCCGGTCGAGAGGATCACGGTCTTGCTGCGCAGCGTGGCGCCGTTGGCCAGTTGCACGCCGACGAGACCACCGGTCTCCTTCGCCGGGATCAGCTTCTCGGCGCGCTGCAGGTTGAGGATGTCGACCTCGTACTGCTTCGCGTGCTGCTCCAGCGCGGCGGCGAACTTCGGGCCGTCGGTCTCGAGCACCGAGATGAAGTTCTCGATGCTCATCGTGTCCATCGTCTGCCCGCCCATGCGCTCGGCGAGCATGCCGGTGCGGATGCCCTTGCGCGC
>JBDUAG010000562.1:0-3198 GCA_040004785.1 Burkholderiales bacterium
TCGTAGTCCCACGGGTCCTGGCCCAGCACCAGCGGCGTCAGGTACTCGTCGATGATGGCCCTGGCGATCTTCGGCGCCAGCGCCACGTTGCCGAGGCCGACGATCCCGTCGTCGGTCTCGACCTCGACCACGGTCCAGCCGTGGAAGCGGAAGGTGTTCATCGTGTCCTGGCCCGCCGCGTGCGCGTTGGCCCGGTTGTCGTACACGAGGTCCATCGCGTTCGAGCAGAAGTTGCCCCGCGGCGGAACGGTCTTGCCCTTCCATTCGAAGACGCGGGCGCGGACAGATTTGATTTTCATGATGAGGAGGTGGTGGTGGCTTTATTGAGGTTGACCGAAGAGCGACTGGCCGGCGCGGTACGCCAGGCCCATGCGGCAGGCGATGTCGAAAGCGTTGGCGGTGGCGTCGACATTGGCTCGACCCTGGCCGGCGATGTCGTACGCGGTGCCATGCGCCGGTGTCGTGATCGGCACCGGCAGTCCGCCTTGCACCGTCACGCCCTTCGAGAAGCCCATCAGCTTGATCGCGATCTGGCCTTGGTCGTGGTACATGGTCACGATCGCGTCGAGCTCGCCATCGCGCGCCTTCAGGAAGATGGTGTCGGCGGGGAAGGGGCCGACGACCTCGATGCCGCGGGCGTTGAGTGCGCGCACTGCCGGTTCGATGATGTCGATCTCCTCGCGGCCGCAGGTGCCGCCGTCGCCGTTGTGCGGGTTGAAGCCGGCCACCGCGACTCGCGGCCGCGCCACGCCGTTGGCCTGCAGCGAGCGGTAGATCAGCGTCGCCGCGTCGATGATGCGGCCCTGATCGAGGTACTTCGGCGCGTCCTTCAGCGGCACGTGCGAGGACACGCGCGAGGTCCACAGGCCCTCCAGCGTGTTGAACTCGCAGAAATAACCGGTCACGCCGAGGTGTTTCGCGAAATGGTGCAGCTCGTCCTCGTGCTGCAGCCCGCCGAGCTTCATCGCGTACTTGTTGAGCGGCGCGAAGCAGATCGCGTCGATCTCTCGCGCGAGCGCGGCGTCCATGCAGCGGTCGAGCACCGCGAGCACCGAGGCGCCGCCCGTGGCCTCGGCCTGCGCGCGGTGCACCTGTTCGGGCCGCACCGTGTCGACCGCGAGGAACGCCGGCGTGGCAACGTCGGGCCGCTCACGCACGGCCGCGAACGATGCGACCGGCGTGGTGGCCACGCGCAGGCCGGCCACACGCTGGCCTTCGTCCCAGAGCCACGGGTCGCCGACGAGCACGACGTTGGCCCGGGCAACGCGCTCGCTGCGCGAAAGCAGGCGAGCGATCAGTTCGGGGCCGATGCCGGCGGGATCGCCGAGTGTGACGGCCACGACCGGAAGCGAGACAAGCGTGGAGTCAGCCATGGCGTTCACTTGCCCCAGATCGTCTTGTAGGCCTCGCGGTAGCCGTTGTCCGGGTCGAACAGGTTCTTCGGCCCGCCGTCCTTCGCGACGTTGTCAGCGGTGACGAGATGAACCTTCGGCACATAGCCCGACCACGCCGCCTTGCTGAACGCGCGGTTCAGCTCGTCGACGATCTGCCAGCCCTGCATGTTCAGCGGCTCGGGCACGGTGCCGGCCTGGTAACGCTTGCTGCGGATGCGCTGGTAGGCGGCCTCGGAGCCGTCACCGGCCGACACCGCCTTCGGGTTGCCATCACCCTTCTTGCCGGCTGCCGTCAGCGACGGTCCCATGAAGTCGAAGTACAGGTCGTTGATCGCCAGCGAGTGCGTCCATTTGTCGCCGAAGCGCTGCAGCAGCGAGGTCGTGAGTTGCGGCATGCGCGTCGAGCTCTCGGAGATCGGGCTGTCTTCGAAGCTCAGCACCGTGCAGCCGCCGCACTTCTTGATCACGGCCTCCATCGCCCGTGCCTTGTAGAGCGCGATCGCGTACTGCGAGTCGGTGAAGATCACGACGCCGGCCTTGCCGCCGGAGTCGACCACCGCCCACGACGCGGCCACGTCGGCGACGTCGTCGGTCACGGTCGTGACGTTGGCGAACAGTCCGGCCTTGTCGTTCGGGCCCGGCTTCTCGCCTGAATGCCAGCCGACCAGCGGCACGCCCGACTTTGCGGCGTTCTCGAACGCGACCTTCTGCTCGGTGGTGTCGAAACCGCCGACGACGATGCCGGCCGGCTTCAGCGCGAGCGCCTGGTTCAGCGCCGCGGTGCGGCCACTGACCGTGCCCTGGCCGTCGATCACGCGCACGCTCCAGCCGATCGCCTTGCCGGCTTCCTCGACACCTTTGGAGACGCCGAGGATGCCGCCGTTCTTCAGGTCGCCGGCGACGAACACGATGGTCTTGGCGGCCGCGGCCTTCGGGCCGGTGCTGGGGCCGTCCCACTTCTCTTTCGACATCGTGGCGACGGCCACCTTCTGCTTCGCGGCCTCGAGGAAATCGTCGGCCAGCGCGTGGCTGACGAAGCCGGCAGTGGCCAGCGCCAGCGTCAGGGCGCCGAGGCGCGAGGTCTTCTTGTTCATGGGCATGTCTCCTGTGGGGTTGCTTCAGTGGGCTGCCGCTTGGTTCGCGGCTTCGGGGGAAGGGGTGGCCGAGGTTGCCGCGGCGATCTCGGCGGGTGTTCGCTCGATGGCGCCCGCGCCGAGCTGGCGGGCGGCAATGCGCCGCTTGATCGACACATTGCGGCGCTGCTGCGCCCAGCCGGCGATGCCGATCGACACCAGCAGCGTCAGGCCGTTGAAGAGCGGCTCGACATAGAAGGCGCCGCCGAACTGCTGGATGCCCGAGATGCCGATCGCAAGAATCGCGACGCCGACCAGCGTGCCCCAGACGTTGACGCGCCCGGGCCGGATCGTGGTCGAGCCGAGGAACGCGCCGACCAGCGCCGGCAGCAGGAATTCGAGGCCGACGCTGGCCTGGCCGATCTGCAGCCGCGAGGCCAGCAGCACGCCGGCGAAGCCCGACAGCGCGCCCGATGCGACGAACGCGCCCATCACATGCTTGCGCACCGCGATGCCGTTGAGCTGCGCCGCTTTCGGGTTGGCGCCAATGACGTAGAGCGCTCGACCCAGCGGCGTGAATTCGGTGACCAGCCACATCGCGACGCTGACCGCGAGCACGTAGAACGCGCCGATCGGCAGGCCGAGCAGGCTGCCGCCGGCGATGCCGACGAAGCCCTCGGGCAGATCGCCCACCACCTGACGGCCGCCGCTGTGCCACATCGCCACCGCAT
>JBDUAG010000563.1:0-3198 GCA_040004785.1 Burkholderiales bacterium
TATGCGAACCGGGTGTCCGTGCTTCCGATGGAGATCCCGAAGTCGGCCGTTACTGCCTCGGCGACGGTGGAGTTCGGGACGGTCTACGACATCACGAAGTACGACGGCAACGCGCGCACGTTCAAACGGGCTCGGGATGCGTACGACTTGATGGTGAGCTACATCGAGACTTCTGTGCAATCGGTCTGGCGCCGCCAGGTTGACCCAAGCCAAGGCGGTACGGACGCGCCCACGCGTGCGCCGGTGTTGAACCGTTCAACACCGGTTGTTCAGGGAGCTGAATAATGGTCAGGAAGATGTTTGAGAAGGCCGGGATGATCCCAGGGTTGCAGGTCGGCCCGAAGCCCGTTGCCGACCCCACTGACCCGGCCAAGTCGAAAACCGCACCCGGCACGATGATGGGTTTCCTGGCCGCTCAGTCGACTGCGATAGTCGAGGCGGAGGCGCTCAAGGAGCGCGTCAAGACGCTCGAGGGAGAGTCTCCGCTGCGAAAGCTCGATCCGGCGATCGTGAAGGCGTCGAAGTGGGCGAACCGACACGAGGCGTCGTTTCTCACGGCCGAGTTTCAGGAACTGAAGGCAGAGATTGCCGCCGCTGGCGGAAATGTGCAGCCGATCAAGGTTCGCCCTGTGCCGGTGTTGAACGGTTCAACACTTGCGACTGACGCAACATATGAGCTGATCTTTGGCCATCGCCGACATCGTGCATGCATGGAACTTGGAATCCCCGTGCTCGCTGCCGTAGAGGAGGCTTCCGACGTCAGCCTGTTCGAGCAAATGGAGCGGGAGAATCGGGGACGGAAAAACCTGTCTGCCTGGGAGCAGGGGACCATGTACCGGAAGGCCCTTGATGACGGGCTCTACAGCTCCCTGCGGCGCCTGGCAGACAGTCTAGGCGTGGATGTCTCTCTCGTCTCGAAGAGCGTTTCCTTGGCGCGTTTGCCGGACACGGTCGTTGCCGCGTTTCAAAGCCCGCTGGATATTCAGTTTCGCTGGGCAGCGCCCCTTGCCGAGGCGCTGCAAAAGGACCCGGATGGCACGCTTGAGAGGGCGCGGACCTTGGCGGGCGCGCGCGGAGACTTGAACGCGGCGGGTGTCCTTTGCAAAGTGATCGGGCTCCCGAGCCCAGAATTCAACGGTTCGGCAACGGCGACTCTGAAGATTTCGAAGGCTGGCAAAGTGGCGGGGAAGCTGACCGCCGACACCAAGGGTAGGGTGGTCGTTCGGTTTGAGGCGGGCGCCTTGCCGGACTCCAAACGCAAGGCGTTGGTGAAAGTGATCGAGGATTTCCTCAAGGCCTGACGACCGGTACGTCATGCCTAACCTTTCGAGGCTCGTTAGGCCGATCGAGGGAGGCAACTACGAAATCGTGTTCGGACACCGGCGTCACCGAGCGTGCCTTGAGCTCGGCATCCCAGTTCTCGCGGCAATCTACACAGGGCCGCTGTCGGATATAGACCTGTTCGCGATGATGGACCGCGAGAACCGGGAGCGTGACGACCTGTCGCCATACGAGCAGGGCGCGACGTACCGCCGGGCGCTCGATGAGCACCTATATCCATCGCAGCGCCGCTTGGCAGAGGCACTTGGCATCAGCCACACGTGGGTCGGGAAGACGCTCGATGTCGCCGACTTGCCAGGCGCGGTCGTGGAGTGCTTTCGCAATCCACTCTACATCCAGCACCGTCACGCCGAGCAGATCGCCGGCGTCTTGGAGACCGACGCAAGGGAGTTCTGCGCCGAGCGGAGAAGTTGCGCCAGAAGCCTCAAAAGCCCGCAGCTGGCCGTCGTTCTAGGCAACGCAGGGCAGGGCACTCGAACGCTGAAGTCGCATCCGCTTTTGGTGGCGGGAAAGCCGGCCAGCAAGTGGACTAGGACCAAAGCCGGCGGTTTGACGATCACGCTTGACGCAGGCATCGTCCCTGACGGCCGCCTCGACGAAGCGATGGCAGCCGTGGCGCAAGCATTGGCCGGAGAGTAGGGTGGCAACCTGGTCGCCAAGGGGGCAATCGGTTTCAGCGTACCGGTGAACGCCGAGTTCATTGTGAGCAGATTTGGGATACCGGCAACGACCCCCTGAATGGCCTGTTCGGCTTTCATCCGCGCAGCGTAGGCGATCGATGAAGGCAATTGCGGTGCTGCGTCAAATGTGCTTAAATAGTGCACATATTGTGCAGGCGCGGATTGGAGTTTTGCCATGACCGAAGCAGCAGTCATCGATGTCCCGGTGTTGGGCGGGACCTACCAGCACTTCATCGAATACCTCAAGGATCCGGATACCTCGGCGCCGGTGCTGTCGCCCAAGCGCTTCAGCCAGGCGCTCAACATCGACCTGCAGACGCTGGCCGAGCAGGCACACGTTCACCGCAACACCATCAGCCGCGCCCCCGGCTCGCGCGGCGTTCAGGACTTCCTGCGCGAGGCGCTGCGCGTCATCAAGGCGGCGACCGACCTGACGGGAGATCTCAACAGGGGGCTGTTCTGGTATCGCACTGAACCCTTGTCTGTGTTCGGCTACAAGACCGCCGAACGGCTGGTCTCAGAAGGGCGCACCGACGATGTTCTGCGCTACGTAACCTCGCTAGAGGTCGGCGCCGCCGGATGATCCTCACCGACCTGGGCTTGCTCACGGCCTACCGCATGCACACGCCGAAGTGGGCAACCGCTCCTACTAGCGGTGCTGGTGCGGCAACACATGGCGGACGAGCCAATCGTCCGGGCGTACAGGCCCTCTACCTGGCGCTCGAGGCGGATACGGCCGTGCGGGAATACCAACAGGTCTCCCCGTTGATGCCGCCGGGCACCCTCGTGAGCTACACGGTGAGTGCCAAGGCAGTTGTCGACTTCCGGCGCGGCTACGACTCGGCGGCCTGGCCGCCGCTGTGGGAGGAGTTCTTCTGCGATTGGCGCGAGCTCTGGTTCAACCAGCGCGTCGAGCCGCCCAGCTGGGTATTGGCCGACGAAGCTCTGGCAGCGGGAGCGAAGGGCATCCTGTTCGGGTCGCGGATCGCTCCGGGCGGCGTCAACCTGGTGCTCTACAACGAGATGCTGGGCGCAGGCGACGCGCTGACCGTCTACGACCCGGCGGGCGCGTTGCCCAAGAACCAGGATTCTTGGCGCTGACAGCAGGTGAGGGGACGCAAGGGGGTCCGCCAGATCCGGCCGGGTCTCGCGGCAGACAGATACATGATAAGTATCC
>JBDUAG010000564.1:0-3198 GCA_040004785.1 Burkholderiales bacterium
GCGGCTGGCCGAAATAGATGTCGCCGGTGAGCTCGCGGATGATCAGGATGTCGAGCCCCGACACCAGCTCGGGCTTCAGGCTTGAGGCATGCGTCAGCTGCTCGTAGCAGATCGCCGGGCGGAAGTTGGCAAACAGCGCGAGGTGCTTGCGCAGCCCGAGAATCGCCTGTTCGGGGCGCAACGAGCGCTCCAGCGCATCGTACTTCCAGTCGCCGACCGCGCCGAACAGCACCGCATCGGCGGCCTGTGCGAGCTTGAGCGTGGAGTCGGGCAACGGGTGCCCGTGCGCCTCGTAGGCGGCGCCACCGACGAGCGCGGTCTCGGTCTCGAGCTTCAGGTCAAGCACCTCGAGCACGCGCACGGCTTGCGCGATGATTTCGGTGCCGATGCCGTCGCCCGGCAGGATCGCAATCTTCACGAATCACTTCCCTCGTTGTTCATGATCAGGCGTTCGACGAGCACCTTCTCGCAGAGTTTGAAAACCACATAGCACGCCGCCGCGAAGTAGCCCGAGAAGGCGATCTCGGCGAGCTGCCACAAACCGCCGTCGCGCACCGCCTCCACGCCATACATCGACAGGAACTCGAAGTTCGCGCTCAGCGCGTGCAGCAGGTTCAGCGTGAGCAGGCCGCCCAGCACGAAGCTGACGCCGAGCAACACGAACGCGACCCACCAACGCCGCAGCAGAAAGGTGTAGACCCGGCTGTAGGACGAATAAGCCATCCCAAGACCCGGCTCAGATGCGGTGCGCCAGCCATGGCTTGGCCAGCAGGCGCTCGGCCTCGAAACTGCGGATCTTGTCGGCGTGGCGCAAGGTCAGGCCGATGTCGTCGAATCCGCCCAGCAGGCAGTACTTGCGGAACGCCTCGACCTCGAATTCGATCGTGCTGCCATCGGGCTTGACCACGACCTGGCGCTCCAGATCGATGCTCAGCGAGTAGCCAATGAACGCTGCCGCCTCGTCGAACAATTTCGCGACCTCGCTCTCGGGCAGGCGGATCGGCAACAGGCCGTTCTTGAAGCAGTTGTTGTAGAAGATGTCGGCATAGCTGGGCGCGATCAACGCCCGAAAGCCGAACTGGTCGAGCGCCCACGGCGCGTGCTCGCGCGACGAACCGCAGCCGAAGTTCTTGCGCGCGAGCAGCACCGAAGCGCCCTTGTAGCGCGGCTGGTTCAGAACGAAGTCCGGGTTCGGCCGGCGCGAGGCCGGGTCCTGCCCGGGCTCGCCGTGATCGAGGTAGCGCCACTCGTCGAACAGGTTCGGGCCGAAGCCCGACTTCTTGATCGACTTCAGAAACTGCTTCGGGATGATCGCGTCGGTGTCGACGTTCTCACGGTCCATCGGCGCGACGAGGCCGGTGTGAATGCGAAACGGTGTCATGGGATAAGCCCTACCCGAGCCGACTGACGTCGACGAAATGGCCTTCGATGGCGGCCGCGGCGGCCATCGCCGGGCTCACGAGGTGGGTGCGCCCACCGGCGCCCTGCCGGCCCTCGAAATTGCGGTTACTGGTGGAGGCACAGCGCTCGCCCGGCTCCAGCCGATCGGCGTTCATCGCGAGGCACATCGAGCAGCCCGGCTCGCGCCACTCGAAGCCGGCCGCCTTGAAGATCACGTCGAGCCCTTCGCGCTCGGCCTGCTCCTTCACGAGCCCCGAGCCGGGCACGACCATCGCAAGCTTGACGTTGCGGGCGACCTTGCTGCCCAGACGGCGCACCACGGTCGCGGCCTCGCGCAGATCCTCGATGCGCGAGTTGGTGCACGAGCCGATGAAGACCTTGTCGATCAGGATGTCCGCGATCAGCTTGTTCGGCTCCAGCGCCATGTACTGCAGTGCCCGCTCGATCGCGCTGCGCTTGCCGGCGTCCTTCTCGCGATCGGGATCGGGGACGCGCTCGTCGATGCCCAGCACCATCTCGGGCGAGGTGCCCCAGGTCACCTGCGGGCGGATCGTCGAGGCATCGAATTCGACCACTGCATCCCAGTGCGCGCCAGCGTCGGAGTGCAGCGTGCCCCAGTAGCGCACCGCCTGCTCCCACTCCAGCGCCGTGGGCGTGTATGGTCGACCCTTCACGTAGGCCAGGGTCGTCTCGTCCACGCCGATCAGGCCGGCGCGCGCGCCCGCCTCGATCGCCATGTTGCACACCGTCATGCGGCCTTCCATGCTGAGCGCGCGGATGGCCGAGCCGGCGAATTCGATCGTGTAACCGGTGCCGCCGGCGGTGCCGATCCTGCCGATGATCGCGAGCACGATGTCCTTCGCGCTGCAGCCCCGGCCGAGCTTGCCTTCGACGCGCACGAGCATGTTCTTCGCCTTGCGCGCCAACAGCGTTTGGGTGGCCAGCACGTGCTCGACCTCGCTGGTGCCGATGCCATGCGCGAGTGCGCCGAAGGCGCCGTGTGTGGACGTGTGCGAATCGCCGCACACGACCGTCATGCCGGGCAGCGTGGCGCCCTGCTCCGGCCCGATCACGTGGACGATGCCCTGGCGCCGGTCGTTCATCTTGAACTGCGTGATGCCGAGGCGGTCGCAGTTGGCGTCCAGCGTATCGACTTGCAGGCGCGAGATCGGGTCCTTGATTCCGTGCGAACGGTCGGTCGTCGGCACGTTGTGGTCGCTCACCGCGAGGTTGGCCGACAGCCGCCAGACCTTGCGCCCGGCCAGATCCAGCCCCTCGAACGCCTGCGGGCTGGTGACTTCGTGGACGAGATGACGGTCGATGTAGAGCACCGCCGTGCCGTCGTCCTCGGTGTGGACGACGTGCTCGTCCCAGATCTTGTCGTACAGCGTGCGGGGCATGGCTTCTCGATGGCTGAATGCAGCAGAGGATCTCGCATTCTAGGCGCTGGCCCGCCCATGAAAAAGGGCACGGTGATCAGCACCGTGCCCGCGGGGGTCTATGGTCCTCCGGCGGCTCAGCGCTTCGCGATCGGCGGTACGTTGCGGGCGGTGGCGCCGTTGAACAGCTGACGCGGCCGGCCGATCTTGTACTCGGGGTCGCCGATCATCTCGTTCAGTTGGGCGATCCAGCCGACGGTGCGGGCGAGCGCGAAAATTGCGGTGAACAACGGCACCGGAATGCCGATGGCGCGTTGCACGATGCCCGAATAGAAGTCGACGTTCGGGTAGAGCTTGCGCGAGACGAAGTAGTCGTCTTCGAGCGCGATCTTCTCGAGCGCCATCGCGAGCTTGAAGA
>JBDUAG010000565.1:0-3198 GCA_040004785.1 Burkholderiales bacterium
TCACCAACTGGGCCAAGGAAACGATCACGCCCGAGCAGCTGAACGCCGAGTTCGATGCGGTGCTGCTGACCGGTGGCGCCGAGCAATCGCGCGACCTGCCGGTGCCGGGGCGTGACCTCGACGGTATCCATTTCGCGATGGAGTTCCTGCCGCAGCAGAACAAGATCAATGCCGGCGGCAAGATCAAGGGTCAACTGCGGGCCGATGGCAAGCACGTCGTCGTGATCGGCGGCGGCGATACGGGCAGCGATTGCGTCGGCACGAGCAATCGGCATGGCGCCGTCAGCGTGACCCAGTTCGAGCTGTTGCCGATGCCACCGGAACAGGAGAACAAGCCGCTGGTGTGGCCCTACTGGCCGATCAAGCTGCGCACCTCGTCCAGCCACGATGAAGGCTGCGAGCGCGAGTTCGCGATCGCCACCAAGGAGTTTATCGGCGGCGAAGGCAAGGACAAGGGCAAGGTCAAGGCGCTGAAGGCGGTGCGCGTCGAATGGCAGGGCGGGAAGATGGTCGAGGTCGCCGGTTCGGAGCAGATTCTGCCGGCCGAGCTGGTGCTGCTGGCGATGGGCTTCGTGAGCCCGGTGGCCAGCGTGCTGGAGGCCTTCGGCGTCGACAAGGACGCGCGCGGCAATGCCAAGGCGAGCATGGACGCGAGCGGCGGCTACGCCACCAACGTGGCCAAGGTGTTCGCGGCCGGCGACATGCGGCGCGGCCAGTCGCTCGTCGTGTGGGCGATCCGCGAAGGGCGCCAGGCGGCGCGTGCCGTCGATGTGTTCCTGATGGGTCGCAGCGAACTGCCGCGTTGAACCGGTTACCTGTGCTCACCTTGTGACTGCGAGGTAAACGCGTCGGGGTGTGCGCTGCGCACTCATGGGGCGCATGCGACAATCGTTTCGACTTCGGTGGGTGACGCGCCCGCCCCAGACAAGCAGAACGAATGTCGAGTGAATCGCTTCAAGCCAACGCCGAATCCCCGAGCACCGACACGCTGATCGACATCGATCACGTGACCTTCGGCTACGACGCCAGTCGCACGATTCTCAATGACGTTTCGCTGACCTTTCGGCGCGGCAAGGTCACGGCTATTCTCGGCGGCTCGGGCTGCGGCAAGACCACCTTGCTGCGATTGATCGGCGGCGTGCACCCGGCCACCAAAGGCACGGTGCGCTTCGATGGCGAGATCGTCGATGCGCGCGACCGCGAGCAGCTGTTCCGCCTGCGGGGTCGGCTCGGCATGCTGTTCCAGTTCGGCGCTCTGTTCACCGACTTGTCGGTGTTCGAGAACGTCGCCTTTCCGCTGCGCGAGCACACCGACCTCGACGACACGATGATCCGCGACATCGTGCTGATGAAGCTCAACGCCGTCGGCCTGCGCGGCGCGGCGCAGTTGCGAATCTCCGAGATCTCCGGCGGCATGGCGCGCCGGGTCGCGCTCGCGCGCGCGATCGCACTCGACCCCGAGCTGATCATGTACGACGAGCCCTTTGCCGGGCTCGACCCGATCTCGATGGCGGTGGCCGCGAACCTGATCCGCACGCTCAACGACACGACCGGCGCGACCTCGCTGATGGTATCGCACGACGTGGCGGAGTGCTTCTCGATCTGCGACTACGCCTACCTGCTGTCGTCACAGGGCCGCGTCGTCGCGCATGGCCGGCCCGAGGAACTGAACGCGTCCGACGACCCGGAGGTGCGCCAGTTCATTCGCGGCGAGCCCGACGGGCCGGTGCGCTTCCACTACCCCGCGCGGCCGCTGGCCGACGATCTCGGGGTGAAGGCGTGACGAATCCGATTCAAGCGATCGGGCGTCGCGTGCTCGAAGCCCTGCGCGGCCTCGGCCACAACGCGACCTTCTTCGCCGACCTGCTGCGCAGCCTGCCGGCGGCATTGCGGCGGCCGTTTCTCGTCATTGCACAGGTGCACGCGATCGGCAACCTGTCGCTGCTGATCATCATGGCCTCCGGGCTGGCGGTCGGCTTCGTCCTGGCGCTTCAGTCTTACTACGCGCTCGCCACCTATGGCGCGTCCGAGTCGCTGGGTCTGCTCGTCAATCTGTCACTGGTGCGCGAACTTGGGCCGGTCGTCACGGCGCTGCTGTTTGCCGGCCGCGCCGGCACCTCGCTCACCGCCGAAATCGGGCTGATGAAGGCGGGCGAGCAACTCGCCGCGATGGAGATGATGGCGATCGATCCGAAGAGCCGCGTGCTCGCGCCGCGTTTCATCGGCGGCGTCATCGCGATGCCTGTGCTGGCCGTGTTGTTCTCGGCGGTGGGTATTCTGGGCGCCTATGTCGTGGCGGTGCAATTGATCGGTGTTGACCCGGGCAACTTCTGGTCCATCATGCAGAACGGCGTCGATGTGTGGCGCGACGTGGGCAACGGCATCGTCAAGAGCATCGTGTTCGGCGTGATCTGTACCTTCGTCGCGGTCTACCAGGGCTACGAGGCACAGGCCACGCCGGAAGGCGTGGCGCACGCGACGACGCGCACGGTCGTGATCTCGTCGCTGAGCGTGCTGGCGATGGACTTCGTGCTGACGGCGCTGATGTTCACGCATTGAGGGAGGATCAACAATGTTCGAGGTGAATCATGGGTAAGAAGGGCATCGAGACCCTCGTCGGCTTCTTCGTGTTGCTCGGCATCGCCGGCCTGCTGTTCCTGGCGCTGAAGGCGGCGAACCTCGGCAGCTTCACGTCAACGGGCGACACCTACGCACTCACGGCCAAGTTCGACAACATCGGCGGCCTGAAGGTGCGCGCACCGGTGCGCAGCGCGGGCGTGACGGTCGGGCGTGTTGCCTCGATCACGCTCGACCCCAAGACCTACCAGGGCGTCGTGCGGCTGGACATGCAACGCAGCGTGCAGTTTCCGAGCGACTCGTCGGCGCGCATCCTGACCTCCGGTCTGCTCGGCGACCAGTACGTCGGGCTTGAGGCGGGCGCCGAGGAGAAGGTCTTCGCGGCCGGCGACACGATCAAGCAAACCCAATCGGCCGTGGTGCTGGAGAGCCTCATCAGTCAGTTCCTGTTCAACAAGGCCGCCGACGCGGGTTCGTCGGCGGCGCCGGCCGGCGGGGGCAAGAAGTGAAGCGGGTCGGGCTCCTCGGGCTGATCGCAGCATTGCTGTTCGCGCTCGGCGGCTGCGCGACCACCCTCAAGGACGTGCGCGGCGGCCCCGGCGCGCGCCTCGACCCGTGGGA
>JBDUAG010000566.1:0-3198 GCA_040004785.1 Burkholderiales bacterium
GACATGGTGCGCATCTCGGTCGGTCTCGAGCACATCGACGACATCCTCTGGGACATCGACCAGGCATTGAGCAAAGGAGGTGAATGACATGACCACGCTGTACGACACCGGGCTCGACAAAAATCCCGCCAACTTCGTTGCGCTGTCGCCGACGAGCTTCGTCGAACGCAGCGCCGAGGTCTTCGGCGACCTGCCGGCGGTGATCCACGGCGAGCGCCGCTACAGCTGGCGCCAGGTGCGCGAGCGCTCGGCGCGCCTTGCCGCTGCGCTGCAGGCGCTGGGCGTGGGCCGCAACGATACGGTCAGCGTGATGCTGCCCAACACGCCCGAGATGGTGGAGGTGCACTACGCGGTGCCGGCCCTGAACGCGGTCCTCAACACGCTCAACACCCGGCTCGATGCGCCGCTTCTCGCCTGGCAGATGAACCATTGCGAAGCGAAAGTGTTGATCACCGACCGCGAGTTCGCGCCGCTGATGCGCGAGGCATTGCGCGTGCTGCGCGACGAACACGGCCGCACGCCCGTCGTGGTCGACGTGGCCGACACCGAGTACGCCGGCTCGGGCGAGTTGCTCGGCGCCCATGAATACGAAGCGCTGCTGGCCGCGCACCCACCGCTGCCCGTGCTGCCGGGGCCGCGGGACGAATGGGATGCGATCGCGGTGTCGTACACCTCCGGCACCACCGGCGACCCGAAAGGCGTGGTCACGCACCACCGCGGCGCCTACCTGAACGCGGTCTGCAATGCGGCGACCTGGACCATGCCGCACTTTCCAAAGTATCTGTGGACACTGCCGATGTTCCACTGCAACGGCTGGTGCTTCCCGTGGACTGTCGCGATGCTCGGCGGCACGCATGTGTGCCTGCGGCGCGTCGAGGCGCCGGCGATCCTCGCGGCGATGCGCGAGCACGGCGTTGATCACTACTGCGCCGCGCCCATCGTTCACAACCTGCTGATCGCAGCAAAGGCCGAGATGCGGCAGGGCATCACGCAGAAGGTGCGCGGCATGGTCGCCGGCGCCGCACCGCCGGCCGCGATGATCGAAGGCATGGCGCAGCTCGGCTTCGACATCACCCACGTCTACGGGCTGACCGAGGTCTATGGCCCGGCCGCGGTGGCGGTCAAGCGCGCGAGCTGGGCGGAAGAGACGCTCTCGGAGCAGACGCGTCTGAACGGCCGCCAGGGCACCCGCTACATGCTGCAGGAAGGCATGACCGTGCTCGACGCAGAAACCATGTCCGAGACGCCCGCCGATGGCCAGGCGATGGGCGAGATCATGTTCCGCGGCAACATCGTGATGAAGGGCTACCTCAAGAACCCGACGGCGACCGACAAGGCCTTCGAGGGCGGCTGGTTCCACACCGGCGACCTGGCCGTGATGGAGCCCGACCGCTACGTCAAGATCAAGGACCGCAGCAAGGACATCATCATCTCCGGCGGCGAGAACATCAGCTCGCTCGAGGTCGAGGATGCGCTGTACCGCCACGCCGCGGTGATGGCCTGCGCGGTGGTCGCCAAGCCGCACCCGAAGTGGGGCGAGACGCCGCTGGCGTTCGTCGAGCTCAAGCCGGGCGCGAGTGTCACCGCGGCCGATCTGGTCGCGCATTGCAAGGCGCTGCTCGCCGGCTACAAGGTGCCGCGCGAAATCCTGTTCGAGGCGATCCCGAAGACCTCGACCGGCAAGATCCAGAAGTTCCAGTTGCGCGAACGCGCGAAGAGCGCGGCCGCGTTCGAATGAGGAGCACGACATGACCGATATCGACCCGCTCGTGCTGCGCCACACCGACGAACGCGGCGTCGTCGCGTTGACTCTGAACCGGCCGGCGGCGTTCAACGCGCTCTCCGAAGGTATGCTGGCCGCGCTCGCGACCGAGCTGGCCGCCGTCGCGAAAGACGACAGCGTGCGCGTCGTCGTGCTCGGCGCGGCCGGCAAGGCGTTCTGCGCCGGCCACGACCTGAAGGAGATGCGCGCCGAGCCGTCGCTGGGCTACTACCAGCGCCTGTTCACGCAGTGCACGCAGGTGATGCTCGCGGTGCAGCGCCTGCCGGTGCCGGTGATTGCGCGCGTGCAGGGCATCGCGACCGCGGCGGGCTGCCAGCTCGTCGCGATGTGCGATCTGGCGGTGGCCAGCAGCGATGCGAGGTTCGCGGTCAGCGGCGTCAACCTCGGACTGTTCTGCTCGACGCCGAGCGTAGCGCTGTCGCGCAACCTGTCGCGCAAGGCGGCGTTCGAGATGCTCGTCACCGGCGGCTTCATCAGCGCGGATGAAGCACGCATCAAGGGCTTGGTGAACCGCGTGGCCGAACCCGATCGGCTCGATGCAGAGGTCGAGTCAGTCGTGGCCAGCATCGTCGCGAAACCGCAGGCCGCGATCGCGATGGGCAAGGCCTTGTTCTACCGCCAGATCGAGGAGGGCATCGCCGCCGCCTACGACGATGCGGGTCAGACGATGGCCTGCAACATGATGGACGCGAGCGCGCTCGAAGGCGTTCAGGCCTTCATCGAGAAGCGTCCGGCGGCGTGGCCGGCGCGAGCGACAGGCTGAGCCGGATCACGCCGTCTTCGTCGGGCGGCGCTTGCAGCATTGCCAGCCCGCTGTGGCTGAAGACCTGCAGCATGGCGGTGTTGCGGCCCAGCACCTCGGCGTCGAAACGTTCGATGCCGTCGGCGCGAGCGATGTCAACGAGCACCGCGAGCAGCTTGCTGCTGATGCCCTGACCTTGCACATCTTCCTCGACGGCGAAGGCGATCTCCGCCGCCGGCGCGCCGTCGGGCGCCGGGTGCCGAACGTAGCCACCGCTGCCGACGATGATCTCGCCCGCGTCGGCAGACTGCGTCACGACCAGCACGACGCGCTCACGAAAGTCCGGGTTGCACAGGCGGTCGAGATCGGCCTCGGTCAGCTCGTGCTTGTAGGAGAAGTAGCGCAGGTAGATCGACTCCGGGTCGAGCGCGAGGAACGCCGCCTGAAGGCGGGCACGGTCGTCCGGCCGGATCGCGCGCACGATGGCCGGCGCCCCATGACGCAACTGCATTGCCGCTGAAAAATGTCGTGGCTCGCCGTGCATGGGGCGCCCGTCGGGTGGCGAAGGCGCGGGCGCGCTACATTCCGGCGTAGTTCGGCCCGCCGCCGCCTTCAGGGGCGACCCAGACGATGTTCTGCGTCGGGTCCTTGATGTCGCAGGTCTTGCAGTGCA
>JBDUAG010000567.1:0-3188 GCA_040004785.1 Burkholderiales bacterium
TGTCGGTCAACGTCAACAAGGTCGCGCTGCTGCGCAACACGCGCGAGCTCGGCATTCCGAGCGTGGTGCGCGCGGCCACGCTCGCGCTCGAAGCCGGCGCGCACGGCATCACCGTGCACCCGCGGCCAGACGAGCGCCACATCCGTGCGCACGATGTGTTCGACCTCTCTGAGCTGCTCGCGCAGTGGCCGCAGGCCGAATACAACATCGAGGGCAACCCGCTGCACAACCTGATGGATCTGCTGCGCGAGATGGTCGCGAAGGGCCGGCGCCCGCACCAGGTCACGTTCGTGCCGGACGGCGTCTCGCAATCCACCTCCGATCACGGCTGGCAGTTCCCGCAGGATGCTGCGGTGCTCGCGCCGTTGGTTGCCGAATCTCATGCGCTCGGCGTGCGCGTCAGCCTGTTCATGGACCCGCTGCCGGAGGCGATGACCGCGGTGCGTGGGGTCGGCGCCGACCGCGTCGAGCTCTACACCGAAAGCTATGCGCGCGCCCACGGCACGCCCGATGCGCCGCGCGTGCTGGCGGGCTTCACCGCCGCCGCGCAAGCGGCCCTGCGTGAAGGCCTGGGCATCAACGCCGGCCACGACCTGAACCGCGACAACCTGACCGACTTCCTGCGCGCCGTGCCCGGCGTGCAGGAGGTGTCGATTGGCCACGCGCTGATCGCCGACGCGCTGGAGCTGGGTTACACCGCGGCGGTGCGGGGCTACCTGAACTGCATCGGCCGAGCCGCATGATCTACGGCGTCGGCACCGACATCTGCGACGTGCGCCGCATCACCGCGACGTTCCGGCGCCGCGGCGAGCGCTTCGCCGAGAAGGTGCTGGGCCCGCACGAGATCGAGGTGTTTCGTCAGCGCCTCGCCAAGGTCGAGTCGCGCGGCATCAGCTACCTCGCGACGCGCTTCTCGGCCAAGGAGGCGTTCTCCAAGGCGATCGGCTTGGGCATGCGCATGCCCATGACCTGGCGCGACTGCGAGGTCGTCAAGGCGCCGAGCGGCAAGCCCCAGATCCGCCTGCATGGCGAACTCGCCGCGTGGTTCGCCGCGCACGGCCTGCACGCGCATCTGAGCCTGACCGACGAGACTGACTACGCGGCGAGCTTCGTCGTGGTCGAACAGAACGAGAGCCCTTCATGAACGAACATTCACCCGTCGTGCTCGACATCGCTGGCACCACGCTGAGCGCCGACGACCGGCGCCGCCTGAAGCATCCACTGACCGGCGGCCTGATCCTGTTCGCGCGCAACTGGGTCGATCGGCGTCAGCTCACCGAGCTGACGAGCGAGATCAAGACGATCCGCCCCGACATGCTGATTTGCGTCGATCACGAGGGCGGCCGTGTGCAGCGCTTTCGCACCGACGGCTTCACGCACTTGCCGCCGATGCGCGCGCTCGGCGAGATGTGGATGAACGACGGCAAACGCGGTCCCGGTGCCGGCGCGCTCACCGCCACCGATGCCGCCACCGCGACGGGCTTCGTGCTCGGCGCCGAGCTGCGCGCCTGCGGTGTCGATCTCGCGTTCACGCCGGTGCTCGATCTCGACCATGGCCGCAGCAACGTCATCGGCGACCGTGCCTTCCACCGCGATCCGCGCGTTGCCACGCTGCTCGCGAAGAGCCTGATGCACGGCCTGCTGCTGACGGGCATGCACAACTGCGGCAAGCACTTTCCGGGTCACGGTTTCGTCAAGGCCGACAGCCATGTCGATGTGCCCGTCGACACGCGCAGCTTGAAGGCGATCCTGGCCGACGACGCACGCCCGTATGAATGGCTCAGCACCAGCCTGGCCAGCGTGATGCCCGCGCACGTGATCTACCCGAAGGTGGATGCGCTGCCGGCAGGTTTCTCGGCGCGCTGGCTGAAGGACATCCTGCGTCTGCAGCTTGGCTTCACCGGCGCCATCTTCAGCGACGACCTGAGCATGGAAGGCGCGCGCCGCATCGCTGGTGCCAGCGTGAGCGCCAGCGACGCGGCCGCGGTCGCGCTGAACGCCGGCTGCGATCTGGTGCTGCTGTGCAACCAGTCGCTGGACGACGGCCGCGCGGTCGATGGACTGCTCGACGGCCTGGCGCGCGCCGAGCAGCAAGACCACTGGCGCCCCGACCCCGACAGCGAGGCGCGCCGCGTCGATCTGCTGCCGCAAACCGCGCCGTTCACCTGGGACGAGCTGATGCACCTGCCGATGTACCAGCGTGCGCTCGAACGCCTCCCTTGACCCGATGAAAAACGCCGCCGGGGCGCAAGCCGCGGCGGCGTGTCGAGAGAGTCTCGGGTGATCAGAGTTGCGGCTGCGAACCCTGGGTCTCGAACGGCAGCTTGACCTGCGACAGATCCTTGCGGGTCTCCACGAGCACCAGCGGGCCCTCGTCGCCGACCTGCACCGGCTTGCGTTCGCGCGGCACATGCGCCTGCGCCGGTGTCGCCGCCATCGCGGCCTGCACCGCACGGATCTTCTCGGCGTCCGAGTTGACCCACTGCAGGCCCGCTGCCTCGGCCACGGCCTGCAGCGAATCGGTCGGCAGCACGAACGGCGCGGCGGTCACCGCGACCGGAGCCGTGGCGATCAGGGCGGCCGGCGCCACCACCGGCGCCACCGGCGCGACCATCGGCGGCGCGACGACGACCGGCTCGGGCGCCGCCTCGGCGACGATGGCCGGGGCCACGACGGCAGGGGCCACCGCGACCGCTTCGATCACCGGCTCGGCGACGGGCGCAGCCATCTCGGCCGCAGGCGCATCCGTTGCCTGCATCACGCCTTCGGGCGTCACGCCCTCCGGGCTGCGCTCGCGACGGTTGCGGTCGCGGCCACGGCCGCGGCGGCGGTTCTCGCCAGCTTCACCGGCCTCGCCGGATTCGGGGTCGCGGGCCTCACCGTTCGGTGCGGCCTCAGGCATGGGTTCACCATCTGCCGGCGCAGCATCGGCCGATTCCGTCGTCGGCGCGCCGGACTCGTCGCGATCGCGTCCACGCCCGCCCCGGCGGTTGCGGCGCCGCCCTGGCTGACGTTCGCCCTGTGCCTCACCGCCTTCAGGCGCATCGCCAGGGCCGGGCAAGGTGTCGACGAAGGCTTCCTGCGCCACGGCGTCTTCAGCCGGCGCGCCATCGACCACCGGTTGCGGTCGGCGCGGTTCGCGCTCCGGGCGCGGGCCGCGGCGGCCCTCGCCGCGCGCTTCGCCACGC
>JBDUAG010000568.1:0-3181 GCA_040004785.1 Burkholderiales bacterium
AGGCCGGCCTGCGCGATGTCGTGAAGGACATCCTCGACAGCCTGACGCCGCGCGAGGCCAAGGTGCTGCGCATGCGCTTCGGCATCGAGATGAGCACCGACCACACGCTGGAGGAAGTCGGCAAACAGTTCGACGTGACGCGCGAGCGCATCCGCCAGATCGAGGCGAAGGCGATCCGCAAGCTCAAGCACCCGAGCCGCTCCGACAAATTGCGCACCTATCTGGACACCCTGTAAGGGTGACCTGATGGGTGACCCGCGATAGCGGGTTGGACGCGAAGCGGTCACGCAATTTGCGGCGAAGCCACAAGCTGCGTACCTACCTCGACACGCTCTGACCGAGCGTCATCAATCCAAGGGCCCCGTGCACCGCACCGGGCCCTTTTTTCGTGGCCGCTCGCGATAGACTGTGAACCATGTCACATCCCCTGTTGCCGACCGCATGACCGAGATCGTTGAACGCACCGTGTTGTTCGCCGACCTGCGCGGGAGCACGGCAATGTATGAAACGCTGGGCAACACCGATGCCACCGCGGTCGTCACGCAGAGCATCGCGCTGCTGGCGCAGATCGTCGCGCTGCACGAAGGCCGTGTCGTCAAGACGCTGGGTGACGGCCTGATGGCGATGTTCGTCTCGGCCGCCAAGTCGGTGGCCGCCGCCAATGAGATGCACGAATCGCTGGAGCGCATCGGCGCGCCGGGCGATGGCGGGCTGAACCCGCGCCAGCGACTGGTGCCGCTGCGCCTGCAGGTCGGCCTGGCGCTTGGCGAGGTGATCGAGATGTCGGGCGATGTGTTCGGCGATGCCGTCAACGTCGCGGCGCGGCTGATCGACCATGCCGGCGACAACGAAACACTGGTCACCTCGAGCGTGCTGGATGCGCTGGTGGAGGTCGAGCAGGCGCGTTTTCGCAGCCTCGACCGGATGCAGCTGCGCGGCCGCGTCGAGCCGGTGCATGTGTACCTGCTGGAATCGATGCGGCGCTTCGGCGACACCGCCGCCACCGCGTTCGGCGACATCTCGCCCGCCGCTCCCGAGCCCGAGGGCATCCGCCTGATCTGGCTCGATCAGAACCGCATCTACGCCGGCGCCAGCCTGCCCGTGGTGCTCGGGCGCAGCCCGCAGGCCACTTACATCATCGACGACACGCGCGTCTCGCGTTCGCATGCACGCATCGTCTGGCACAGCGGGACGTTCCAGCTCACCGATCTCAGCTACAACGGCACTTACGTGCGCTTCGACCACGACCCCGAAGTCATCAGCCTGCGGCGCGGCAGCTGTACGCTGCATGGCAGCGGCCTGATCGGCCTGGGCGCATCGCCGACCGACGCAGCCAGTGCCAGCGTCCGCTTCGAGATCATGAAGTTCGCCGACACGCAGCCGCAACAATCGTCCGACCTCGATCTGCGTTCATGAGCTTCAAGCCCGAGCCGACGTTCGAGCACGGGAAGCCTGAGCGCACTGCCGTGTTGCTGTGCAACCTCGGCACGCCCGACGCGCCGACAGCGCCTGCCGTGCGCCGCTACCTCGCCGAGTTCCTGAGCGACCAGCGCGTTGTCGAGATTCCGCGGCTGGTGTGGCTGGCGATCCTGCATGGCGTGATCCTGCGCACGCGGCCGGCCAAGTCGGCGGCCAAGTACGCCAGCATCTGGACGCCTGAGGGCTCGCCGCTGCGGGTCTGGACGGACAAGCAGGCCGTGCTGCTGGGCGGCTACCTCGGCGAGCGTGGCCACCCCGTCATCGTGCGCAGTGCGATGCGCTATGGCAGCCCGGCCATCGCCCAGGTGCTCGACGAGCTGAAGGCCGAGGGCGCGACGCGCATCCTGATCCTGCCGCTCTACCCGCAGTATTCGGCGACGACGACCGCCAGCGTCAACGACGCCGTCTGCGCCTGGGCTCGGCAGGTGCGCGCCCTGCCCGAGCTGCGCTTCGTCAATCGGTACCACGACAACGCGGGCTACATCTCGGCGCTCGCGAAGCGCATCACCGATGTCTGGACCGATCGCGGCCGGCCCGACAAACTCGTGCTGAGCTTTCACGGCGTGCCGCGGCGCACGCTGACGCTGGGCGACGCGTACCACTGCGAATGCCTGAAGACGGCACGCCTGCTCACCGAGCAGCTGCGCATCGATTCGAGCCATGTCGTGGTCACGTTCCAGAGCCGCCTCGGCCGCGCCGAGTGGCTGCAGCCCTACACCGAGCCCACGCTCGTCGCGCTGGCCAGACAGGGTGTGAAACGGGTCGACGTGGCCTGCCCCGGCTTCACCTCCGACTGCCTCGAAACGCTGGAAGAAATCAACCAGGAGGCACGTGAGGCCTTCCTGCATGCGGGCGGCGCGGAGTTCAACTACCTGCCCTGCCTGAACGACCAGCACGAATGGATCGCGGCACTCGCAGCGCTCGCGATCCAGCACATGCAGGGCTGGCCAGCCGGCGCTGCGCCGGCTGCACTCGAAGCGCAGCGCCAGCGCGCGCTGAAGCAGGGCGCCAGCGTCTGATCGTTCAGGCGCGCCGCGCGCGCCGGAGCTTCATCAGGCGCGGCCGGACCAGCACCGCGATCACCACGATCAGCAGGCTCAGCGAACCGGGTCGTTCGACGAACACGCCCCACTTGCCTTCGCCGATCGAGAGCGCGTTGCGCATCTGCGCTTCGGCCAACGGGCCGAGGATCATGCCGACGACGACCGGCGCGGTCGGGAAGTCGAAGCGCCGCATCACCACGCCGATCAGGCCGATCGCGTACAGCAGCACCAGATCGAACGCCGACTGCCGCATGCCGTAGACGCCGACCGTGGCAAAGATCAGAATGCCGGCATAGAGATAGGACTTCGGAATCTTCAGCAGCTTGACCCACATGCCGATCAGCGGCAGGTTCAGGATCAGCAGCATCACGTTGCCGATGTAGAGCGAGGCGATCAGCGCCCACACCAGGCCGGCGTTCTTGTCGAACAGCTGCGGACCGGGCTGGATGCCGTAATTCTGGAACGCACCGAGCAGGATCGCGGTGGTGTTCGAGGTCGGGATGCCGAGCGTCAGCAGCGGGATCAGCGTCGCGGTGATCGCCGCGTTGTTGGCGGCTTCCGGGCCGGCCACGCCTTCGATGGCGCCCTTGGTGCCGAACTCTTCCTTGTGCCTGGAGAGCTTCTTCTCGGTCGCATAGCTCAGGAAGGTCGGGATCTCG
>JBDUAG010000569.1:0-3175 GCA_040004785.1 Burkholderiales bacterium
AGGCGCCGACCTACCTCGGCGCGCTGCAGGCCTTCGCGCCCTACGAGCCCGAGGTTCTGACGGTCGCCTGCGATGAAAACGGCCCGCTGCCCGACGGGCTGAGCGAGGCGACCGGTGCGCGCTTTCTTTACGTGCTGCCGAATTTCCAGAACCCGAGCGGCCGCTGCATGAGCGAAGCACGCCGCGCCGCGCTGGTCGAGGCCGCGCGCCGCATCGGCCTGCCACTGGTCGAGGACAATCCCTATGGCGACCTGTGGTTCGACGCCGAGCCGCCCCCGCCGCTGGCCTCGCGCTGGACCGACGGCACGGTCTACCTCGGCTCGTTCTCGAAGGTGCTCGCGCCGGGCCTGCGCCTGGGTTACGTGATCGCACCGGAGGCGCTCGGCCCGAAGCTGCTGCAGGCCAAGCAGGCCGCCGATCTGCACACGCCGGGCTTCAACCAGCGTGTCGTGCACGAGGTCATCCGCAATGGCTTTCTCGACCAGCATGTGCCGACGATACGCGCTCGCTACAAGGCGCAACGCGATGCGATGCGCGCCGCGCTCGAAGCTCACATGCCGGCCGGTTGCCGCTGGACGGTGCCGAGCGGTGGCATGTTCTTCTGGGTCGAACTGCCCGACGGCGTCGACGCGGTCGCGCTGTTGCCGAAGGCCGTCGAGCTCGGCATGGCCTATGTGCCGGGTTCGGCCTTCTTCGCAAGCGAGCCGAAGCTCAACACGCTGCGGCTGTCGTTCGTTACCGTCGCGCCGGATCTGATCGAGCGCGGCGTCGCGATGCTTGCGCAGGCGCTGAAGGCCGGCGCATGACCGCACGCCGCTTTACCCAAGTGGATGTCTTCACCGACACGCCGCTGCTCGGCAACCCGCTCGCCGTCGTGCACGACGCACAGGGCCTGAGCGACGCGCAGATGGCGGCGTTCGCGCGCTGGACGAACCTGAGCGAGACCACCTTCCTGCTGCCGCCGGCCGACCCGGCCGCCGACTACCGCGTGCGCATCTTCACGCCGCAGCGCGAGTTGCCGTTCGCCGGCCACCCGACCCTGGGCAGCTGCCATGCGTGGCTCGCCGCCGGGGGCGTCGCGCGTGCCGCCGGTGAGGTGGTGCAGCAGTGCGCCGCCGGGTTGATCCGCGTGCGGCGCGGCGCACAGCTCGCCTTCGCCGCGCCGCCATGTGTGCGCACCGGGCCGTTGGAGGACGAACTGCTGGCGCGCATCGTCGCGGCCCTGGGCATGCGGCGAGACGACGTCGTCGATCACCAGTGGGTGGACAACGGCCCGGGCTGGAGCGCGATCCGCCTCGCCTCGGCCGAGGCCGTGCTGGCGCTGCGGCCGGATTGGCCCGCGCTGAAGGGCATCAAGCTCGGCGTCGTCGGCGCCCACGCGCCCGGTCACGACGCGCAGTTCGAGGTGCGCGCGCTGATCGGCGAAGGGCCGGGCTATGAAGACCCGGTCACCGGCAGTCTGAACGCGAGCCTGGCGCAGTGGCTGATCGGCAGCGGCGTTGCGCCCGGCGCCTACGTGGCGGCGCAGGGTGCGATGCTGGCGCGTGCCGGCCGCGTTCACATCGAGCGCGAAGGCGACTCGATCTGGGTCGGTGGCGGCTGTGTCACTTGCGTCACTGGAGAGTTCACGCTGTGATGCGGACGCTCGACCACCTCGTCGTCGCCGCGCGCACGCTGGCCGAGGGCGTGGACTGGTGCGAGGCCACGCTCGGTGTGCGGCCCACCGCCGGCGGCCAGCACCTGTTCATGGGCACGCGCAACCGCGTGTTCGATGTGTCGTCGGCTGCTTTCCCGCGCAGCTACCTCGAGATCGTCGCGGTCGACCCGTCGCTGCCGGCGCCGCCGCAATCGCGCTGGTTCGATCTGGACGATCCGGCGTTGCAGGAACAGCTGGCGCGCGGGCCGGCGCTGGTGCATCGGGTGGATCGCGTCGACGACATCGATGCGGCCCACACGGCACTGCTCGCCGACGGCATCGATTGCGGTGTGGTGACGCAGGCCGAGCGCGGCGCGCTGCGCTGGCGCATCACGCTGCGGGCCGACGGCCGGCGCGCGCCCACGCTGATCGAATGGGCTGGCGCGCACCCGACCGATGCGATGAGCGCCAGCGGCGTGCAACTCGATTCGCTGAGCGACGACTACTTGCCCTTGAGTGCCGTGCTCATCACCCCGCGCGGCCGCGTCACGCTGGCCGCGCTTCCACTGAAAGCCTGAGCCATGTTCGAGCCGCACCTGATGAACGACGCGATGCGCATCGTGCGCGAAGCGATGCCGCCGACGCCTCAGCAACGCTGGCCGCTGCTCGACCAGCGCGTCGGTGCGCAGGTCTGGGTCAAGCACGAGAACCACACGGCCGTCGGCGCCTTCAAGCTGCGCGGCGGGCTGGTGTATTTCGACGCGCTGCGCCGGCGCGAACCCGACGTTCGCGGCGTGGTCAGCGCGACGCGCGGCAACCACGGCCAGTCGGTCGGGTTCGCGGCGCGGCGCCACGGCCTGCAAGCGACGATCGTCGTGCCGCACGGTAACTCGGTCGAGAAGAACGCGGCGATGCGCGCGCTCGGCGTCGAACTGGTCGAACACGGCGATGACTTCCAGGCCGCGCGCGAGCATGCGACACAGCTCGCGAGCGACCACGGGCTGCACATGGTGCCGTCGTTCCACCATGACCTGGTGCGCGGCGTCGCCACCTACTGGGTCGAGTTCTTCGAGTCGTTCGCACCCGGCTACGCGCCCGAGGTGGTGTTCGTGCCGATCGGCCAGGGCTCGGGCATCTGCGCCTGCGCCGCGGCGCGCGCGCATGTCGGCGCGTCGACGCGCATCATCGGCGTCGTCTCGGCGCATGCGACTGCGTACCAGCAGTCGTTTCGCGAAGGTCGGCCGATCGAGGCGCCGGTGACGACGCAGCTCGCCGATGGCATGGCCTGTCGTGTGCCCGATGCGCAGGCGCTGGCGGTGATCCGGCGCGAGGTCGATGACGTGATCGCGGTGACGGACGAGCAGGTCGCCGCGGCGATGCGGGCATTGTTCGCCGACACACACAACGTCGCCGAGGGCGCCGGTGCGGCCGGACTTGCCGGGGTGCTGCTTCAGCGCGAGCGCTGGCAGGGGCGGCGCATCGGTGTGGCGCTCACCGGCGGCAATGTGGACACGGCCGTGTTCGCGCGGGTGCTGGCAG
>JBDUAG010000077.1:0-10685 GCA_040004785.1 Burkholderiales bacterium
AGCATTGAAGAAGAAGTGGAAAAGCTGGTGTGGGCCACGCGCTGGGGCGCCGACAATGTGATGGACTTGAGCACGGGCCGCAACATCCACACCACGCGTGACTGGATCGTGCGCAACAGCCCGGTTCCGATTGGCACGGTGCCCATCTACCAGGCGCTCGAGAAGGTGGGTGGCGTGGCCGAAGACCTCACGTGGGCCATCTTCCGCGACACGTTGATCGAACAGGCCGAGCAAGGAGTGGACTACTTCACCATCCACGCCGGCCTGCGCCTGCCATTCATCCACCTCACGGCCAATCGGCGCACCGGCATCGTCTCGCGGGGTGGCTCGATCATGGCCAAGTGGTGCATCACCCACCACAAGGAGAGCTTCCTCTACGAGCACTTCGAGGACATCTGCGACATCATGAAGGCCTACGACGTGAGCTTCTCGCTCGGCGACGGCCTGCGCCCTGGCAGCGGCGCCGATGCCAACGACGAGGCGCAGTTCGCCGAGTTGCGCACGCTGGGCGAGCTGACGAAGATCGCATGGAAGCACGACGTGCAGACCATGATCGAAGGCCCTGGCCATGTGCCGATGCACCTGATCCAGGCCAACATGGACGAGCAGCTGAAGCACTGCCATGAAGCCCCGTTCTACACGCTCGGGCCGCTGACCATCGACATCGCGCCGGGCTACGACCACATCGCGAGTGCCATCGGCGCGGCCATGATCGGCTGGATGGGCACCGCGATGCTCTGCTACGTCACGCCGAAGGAACATCTGGGCCTGCCGGACCGCGACGACGTCAAGCTGGGGATCATCGCGTACAAGATCGCCGCCCACGCCGCCGACATCGCCAAGGGTCATCCGGGCGCGCGGGTGCGCGACGAGGCCTTGAGCAAGGCCCGCTTCGAGTTCCGCTGGGCCGACCAGTTCAACCTGGGCCTGGATCCCGACACCGCGCGCGATTTCCACGACGAGACGCTTCCCAAAGACAGCAGCAAGGTCGCGCACTTCTGCAGCATGTGCGGGCCGAAGTTCTGCTCGATGAAGATCACCCAGGACGTGCGCGACTACGCTGCCGCGAAGGGCGTCGCCGAGGCGGCAGCGCTGGAGAACGGCATGGCCGAGAAGTCGGCCGAGTTCAAGGCCGCGGGCGGCGAGTTCTACATCCCGATCCAAGCGGCGCGCTGAAGCCGTGGCCGGCATTTCTATCGGCATTGCCGGTGCCGGCCTGCTGGGCCGGCTGCTGGCCTGGCGGCTGGCGCGCGCCGGCCACCGAGTGCGGGTGTTCGACCCGGCGCTTGGCGCGCAGGCGACTTTCGACGGGCAGCAGGCCGCGGGCTTCACTGCCGCCGGCATGTTGAGCCCGCTGGCCGAGCGGGACAACAGCTCGGCCGACGTGGCGGCGCTGGGCTGGCGCTCCATCGCCTTGTGGCGAGGCGTGGTGCTGGAACTGCACGCGCGACCGGCATTCGCCGAGCGCGGCAGCCTGCTGCTGGCGCACCGCAGCGATGCCGGCGCGGCGCAGCGCGTGCTGGCGCGACTGACGGGCACCGAGCCCGGCGCCCCAAAGGCCGACGCGCTGGATGCCCGGCGGCTGGCGGCGCTGGAACCGGGTCTGCAAGGCGCGGCGCTGGCGTGGCTGCTGCCGGGCGAAGCGCAGATCGACACCGTGGCCGCGATGTCCGCCTTGCACCAGGAAGGCGTGGGTGTGGACTGGCAGTGGGGCCGACGCGTCACCGCGGTGCAGCCGGGTGCGCTGGTGCTGGACCGCGGGCCGGTGCAGCGCTTCGACCTCGTGTTCGACGTTCGCGGCACCGGCGGCCGGCCGGAACTGCCGGTGCGCGGCGTGCGCGGCGAACTCGTCTGGCTGCTTGCGCCCGGACATGGCCTGACCCGCCCGGTGCGGCTGCTGCACCCGCGGCACCGGGTCTACATCGTGCCCCGGTCTGGCGACGTGGTTCTGGTGGGCGCCAGCGAGATCGAAAGCGAAGACCGCTCGGCGGTGTCGCTGCGCAGTGCGGTCGAGCTGATGGCGGCGGCACACAGCGTCATGCCGGCCCTGGCCGAGGCGCGGATCCTGCGCCTGGATCGAAACCTGCGCCCGGCGCTGCCGGACAACGAGCCTGTGTTGGCGGTGCAGGCGGGCCTGGTGCGCATCAACGGCCTCTTCCGCCACGGCTGGCTGCTGGCGCCCGCGCTGGTGGAAGACGCGATCCAGGCCTGCGGGTTGCACCCTGCGTCGCCGCTGGCGGAGGCCGCCGCGTGAAGCCGGGCGACCCCATCATCGTGCTGCTCGACGGCCGGTCGCACCCGCTGCTGGCGGGCACGACGCTGGCGGAAATGGTCGCGCAGCTTGGCCATGCACCGGCAGCCGTGGCCACCGCCATCAACGGCATCTTCGTGCCCCGAGCGCAGCGCGACGAACGCCTGCTCGCCAACGCCGACGCCGTACTCCTGTTCAAGCCCATCGTGGGCGGTTGACCTGCAAACGGAATCTCCATGCATCGAGAGAACCTCACCGACGCCGGCGACGCTTGGCACGTCGCCGGCGTCGCGCTTCACAGCCGCTTCCTGATCGGCAGCGCCGGCTACCCGTCGCCGCAGGTGCTGCACGACGCCATCGTGGCGGCGCAGACGCAGATCGTCACGGTGGGCCTCAAACGCACGTTGGCAGCCGCCGGCGACAACGGCTTCATCGCCATCGTGCAGCGCGCGCTGCACGAGACCGGCGCGCGCCTGCTGCCCAATACCGCAGGTTGCCGCAGTGCGCGCGAGGCCGTGCAACTGGCACACATGGCTCGCGAGTTGTACGACACGCCGTGGCTCAAGCTCGAGGTGGTGGGTGACGAACACACGCTGCAGCCCGATCCCTTCGAGCTGCTGGCGGCAGCCTCGCAGCTGGTGCGCGACGGGTTCACGGTGTTTCCGTACTGCACCGACGACCTCGTCACCTGCCGCCGTCTGCTGGACGCCGGCTGCCCACTGCTGATGCCCTGGGGCGCGCCCATCGGATCGGGCCAGGGCCTGCTCAATCCGTTCGCGTTGCGCACGCTGCGGGAACGGCTGCCGGATGCCACGCTGATCATCGACGCCGGCATCGGCGCGCCGTCGCATGCCGCGCAGGCCATGGAACTGGGCTTCGACGCCGTGCTGCTGAATTCGGCGGTGGCGCAGGCGCGTGATCCGGTCGCGATGGCGCAGGCCTTTCGCCTGGCGATCGAAGCGGGCCGGATGGCCCGGCGCGCCGGCGTGATGGCCCAACAGGATTTCGCGGTGGCCAGCACGCCCGTGGGCGGCGAACCGTTGCTGCTGGGGGGCGCACCGTGACGGCGCCACCCGTCGTCTGGAGCGTCGCCGGCACCGACAGTGGCGGGGGTGCCGGCCTGTCGGCCGACCAACGCGCCGCCGATGCCTTTGGCGTGCACCTGTGCCCGGTCGTTGCGACGGTGACCGCACAGAATTCGCAGGCCGTCACGCACATCCAATCGATGAGCCCGGCGTTGATCGATGCGCAACTTCAAGCGTTGGCCAACGACATGCCACCGCGCGTCATCAAGACCGGCCTGCTGTGCGGCGCCGAGCAGGTTCGGGTTGTCGCGCGATGGGTCGATCGGATGCGCGAGGCCGCGCCGGTGGCGTTGGTGGTCGACCCGGTGCTGACTGCCAGCACCGGTGCCGGGTTTGCCGACGACGCCACACTCCAGGCCTACCGCGACGCCTTGCTGCCGCGCGCCACGTTCATCACCCCCAATCATCGCGAAGCGGTTCGCTTGCTGGGACTGTCGGCGCCGGATCGGGCGTCGATCGAACCGGCCAGCCTACCGGCTCTGGCGCGCGCCCTGCGCGAAACCGGGGCGCAAGCCGTCTGCATCACCGGCGGGGACAGCGACGATGTTGATGGCCTGGTGATGGACTGGGTGTCCAGCCTGAACGCCGAAGGCTGGTTGGCCTTGCCGCGCGTGGCCACGGCCAACCAGCACGGAACCGGATGCACCTTTGCCAGCAGTGTGGCGGCAGCGTTGGCGCGAGGCTTCGTCAGTGCCGACGCGGCCGTGTTGGCCAAAATGGCCACGGCGCAAGCATTGCGCCACGCGCGCGCGGCTGGCCAGGGCGCCGGCCCCGTGTTGGCCCACAGCGACTTTGCAGCCGACCCATCGTTGCTGCCACAGATGTCGTGGGGCGAGGCCCCGGTGTTCGCTGCACGCGGATCCGCAGCGTTTCGCCGTCTCGACCTCTATGCCATCGTCGACAACGCCGATCGCGTGCAGCAGGTACTGGACGCCGGCGTGCGAACGGTACAGCTGCGCATGAAGACACCGCAACGCCCCGAAGCCGGCTGGCAGCGATACCTGGCCGATGCCATTCAGCGCAGCGTGACGGCGTGCCGCACGGCAGGTGCAGAACTGTTCGTCAACGACCATTGGGAACTGGCCTATGAACTCGGCGCCAGCGGCGTCCATCTCGGCCAGGAGGACCTGGTTGGTCTCGGCGAGGCCGGTCGCCAGATGCTGCAAGCCACCGGCATGGGCCTGGGCATCAGTTCGCACAGCCTGTGGGAGCTGTGCCGGGCCCGCAGCCTGTCGCCACGCTACGTGGCCTGCGGGCCGGTGTGGCCGACCACCACCAAGGCCATGCCCTGGCGTGACCAAGGTACACACAACCTGGCTTGGTGGCGCCACATGGCGCAGACGCCGGTGGTGGCGATCGGCGGCATCCTGCAACCTGCACAGGTTCATGCGGCCGCCGCCTGTGGCGTTGACGGCGTGTGCGTCGTGCGCGCGCTGGGTAATGATCCAGCGCAGAGTGTTCCCACATTTGAACGGGCGCTCCTGTCTGGCCGCGCCGAGGCCAGCTCCCACTGCTTCCCTCAATGGCCGAATCCAACGCTCGATTCAGACTGATCGGTAAGGCGAGCCCAATCAGCCGAGCGGCCTCAGTCCATGAGGTTCTGGTTCAGCGAACCATTTGCAACTCACCAGACTCCGTGGCCACGTTTTGTACGAGGCCCGCGCCACGCCGCCTCAGATCCTCCGTGGTCTCCCCCAGGCCATCGGGCCGCCAGCCGGGTGGTTTGAACAAGTACCCACAACCCTCACGCGCCGACCCTGCCGTTCGCAGGTCACGCCAGAGCGCGCGCCAGTGATCGAACTCGACCACGAGCAGGTTATAGGTCGTCATCGGCCGAACCAGGCCGAAGCGGCACGGTATGTCGGAGCGCTCTGCGATGTAGGTGCCGAACAGCCGGTCGAACACGATCAGCACACCGCCGTAGTTGCCGTCGAGGTATTCGAGGTTCGATGCGTGGTGGACACGGTGTGCCGAAGGCGTGTTGAGAATCCACTCCAACGGGCCGAGCCGCGGGATCCAGGTGGCATGAATCCAGAACTGATACAGCAGATTGAGCGACAGCAGCATCAGCACGATGCGCGGTGGCATGCCGAGCAACGGCGCGAGCATGAAGAACGCCAACGTGCCGCTGAGTCGACCGGTCCAGCCGAACCGGTAAGCAGCCGACAAGTTGAGTTGATTGGGCGAATGGTGGATGGCATGCGTGCACCAGAACCACCGCACCCGATGCGCTGCGCGGTGGTACCAGTAGTAGCAGAACTCCTGGCCGACGAAGCATGCCACCCAGCCGCTCCAGTGATCCATCGGCAAGGTCCAGAGTCGGTGCTGCCAGAACCATCCCATCGCATCGGTCCAGAAGGCCAGCGGAAGCAGCCAGCGCAGCGGGTACTCGCGCACGAGGAAGTCGGCCACCGACACGCCGGCAGCCTTCCAGTCGTAGCTGCGCCAGCCGCTTCGGACCGAGAGCACCAGCGCCTCGAGCAACGACGAGGCCAGCACCATGACGACGGCGATCTTGAGGATCGTGAACAACACAGCCATGTTGGATTCCGGCCGGATGAGCCGGCCTGCTTAGTGGGTGATGGCTTTGTAGCCTGAGGGCGCAGATCGGCGACGACAAGCGGCTTGGGACGAAACCCGCCCGCGGCGGGGCGAACGGGGACGCGTGGCGTAGTTAGCGCGCCAGATGCGCGAACAGTGCCGTCCGATGCTGACGACTGCAGAGCACTTCGGCGCCGCTGTGAAGAACCACAATCGCATCACCCTTGCCACGTGGTCGGACGGCTTGGACGCATCGCAGTGCCACGGCGGCACTGCGATGCGTGCGCACAAACGCCGGTGCCAAGTCCTTCAGCAGCGACTCCAATGTGCGGCGCATCAACAGCGTCTGGCCTTGCAGATGGACGTTGACGTAGTTGTCCGCCGCTTGCAGCCACTCGATGTCGACACAGCGGACGACGTGCGTGGCGCCACGATCGTCGATCAGCAGCTGCGCGGGCGGCGCTGCCGCGCTGGTCCGCACTGCGGAATGCGTGGACGCACGCAAGCGCTTGATGGCGCGCTCCAGACGCTCAGGCTCGACCGGCTTGAGCAGGTAGTCGGCAGCGTGGGTGTCGAATGCCTGCAATGCGTATCGATCGAAGGCGGTCACGAACACCAGCGCTGGGCCATGGTCCGGCAGCGAGGCGGCGACATCGAAGCCGTTGACTTCGGGCATTTGCACGTCGAGGAAGATCACATCGGGACGGAGCTGTGCCGCGAGCGCCAGGGCCGTGCCTCCATCGGACGCCTCGCCCACGACTTCGACATCGGAGAACATCCCGAGCATGCGACGCAGCTTGTTGCGTGCCGGCGCTTCGTCGTCGACGATCAATGCGCGCATGGCATGTCCACTCGCGCGATCAAACCGCCACCCGGCCGGGCCTGGAACGTCAGACGGGCTTGGCTGCCGTGCAGTGATTGCAGCCGGCGCTCCAGGTTTCCCAGACCCACGCCACGTGTCGGCGGCATGGCCTGCAGATCGCCATCGTCCTCGATCTCGATGCGCAGCTTGTCAACGTGCCGAGCTGCGCGAATCACCACATGCGTGGTCTCGCGCCGCCGTTCGACGACATGGCAAAAGCAGTTCTCAAGCAGCGGCTGAAGTCCGAGGGTGGGGACGCGGCAGTGCCCCGCCTCGGCATCGACCTCCCAGCGAACCTCGACGCGATCGACGAAGCGCTGGGTCATGATGTCCGCGTAGGCGTGCAGCAGCGTCAGTTCGTCAGCCAACGGCTGTTCGGGGTGCTGGCTCGCGTCCGTGGCGGCCCGCAGCAAGGTGGCCAGGCGCGTGAGCAGCGCGTCGGCCATGTCGGGGTCGGTGTGGATCAGCGAGGACACGGTGTTCAAGGCGTTGAACAGGAAATGCGGTTGCAGTTGTTGCGTCAGCTGGGCGAGCTGCGCCTGCTGTGCCAGACGCGCCTGCTGTTCCGTGCGCAGGCGCTCGGTGACCCATGCCTTGTAAGATCTCAGGCCGAACTGGATGCCGCCCAGCAAGGCGTAGAAGAGCGTGAACTTGGCCGCCTCGTAGGTCAGCACTTCGGACCACCGGCCGTGCCGGAACGGTGCACCCGCGAGCGGGTAGAGACCGAGGCGCAGTGCGTACATCGCGGCGACGAAGACCACCAACTGCAGTGGCATCCACGCCCACATGTGGGTGAACCATCGCAGTGGCTGGCCGAGCAAGTCGTCGAACCGTTGCGAGCGCTTCATCTGCACTGCAGCCAAGGCGGTGGCCACGAGCGCCGCGCTGCCGTAGTCAACGAGCGGCCGCCAGAGTTGGCGTCCGCCCGACCACAGGTACTCCTGTGTGCCCAGCAGGAACATGAGCAGCCAGAAGGCGAGCCATATCCAGAGCAGGCGCCGCCACAGACGTGTTGGCTTGTCGTCGGCGATCAACCCATTGATGCTCATCGGGGGTGGATGATGCACCAGGCGCAGTCACAGCGCGATGCTGGACGCGCCGTCGCCCGCATGCCAATGCCCCGCTGTCGAATCTCCCCAAGCGTCGGAACGTTGGCGGCAGACAACTGCTGCTCGCAGGTGGCGACAACGGGACGGTCAGCGGCGTTCAACCGATGCACACGATTTTCGACACGATGTTTGGTGTTGTCGATAACGTCGCGGGTGATGCCGTCCGTCGTAACGCTGCCTGTTCCGGCACTCGGCGGCGCCGACCCAACCAAGTTCGAGGCAGCAGATGGCCGCTTACGGTCGAACTGAGTCAGCTGGCCTTGTTGGGTTCCGGCGGCGTCTCGACCTTTGCGTTGCAGTTCTGGTCAAGGACCGTGCAAATCCTCGCCTGCCGTTGAAGCAAGTGCTTGGGCGCCTGCACCTTATGGCATGAGCTGCAGCAGAGGGTGAAAAAACTTCTCGACAGAGAATGCGCGTGTCCTGCCAATTCAGTGCCCTCTCACGACGTACGGCGTAGAGCGTCTTGCGAAATGCGCAGAAGTTCTGCACCGGTCGCGTTGCCAGCTGCTGCGTCTGGCCGACGACTCTCCCGACCGCGGCGGGCTTGCGGCAACCTATGGAGCTTGCCAGGGAAAGGTGCTCAGGCTGCCTCGGCGTTTCGCTTGCTCTTGTGCTTCGTCGCACTCGGCTTGGCGGCAGCCTTCGTTGCCGGCGCCCTTGCGGCCTTGGCGAGCAGCTCGTGGTAGATCGCATCCACGGCTGCGTCGTGCTCCGCCAGCTCGCCGGCGACACGGGGGCTCTGGCGATCGGCGCTGCGCTTGGCGCTCAAGGGCATGGCATCCAGGACACCCGACTGGGCGCATGTGGTGAGGACGCCAACAGGGTCCAGGAGCACGGTGAAAGGGTTGAAAGACGTGGACATATCGGGTGCTCGGGAGGCCCAGTTTTCGGGCAACCCTTGATTTTATGGCGCCGCCCCGCCGATGTCGACTAAAGCCCTTGAACCGGGCCCCCGTGTGACCTGCTCATCTGATTGACGCGCTTCTCGGGGGTGACCGCCGAAATTCGGCCCTGGCAAGATCTGCGACCACATCGCGCAAACTGACTGGCGACGTCCTTCACGACAGAAGGATCGAGTCGGGGGATTCGCGAGGGCACAGGGGACGTGCATGACCGCTGGAATGGCGAGCAACGCTGGTTACGACGTCGACGCGGCCGCGCTCGCTGCGCAATACGAGAGCATCGCGTTTGAGCATGTTCATAGGAGCGTACGGCACCTGTTTCCGCAGCCGCCCAGCACCATCCTCGATATCGGCGCCGGCTCGGGACGTGATGCGGCGGCGCTGTCGCGACTTGGCCATCATGTGACGGCAGTAGAGCCGACCTGCGAATTGCGCTGCGAGGGGCAACGACTTCATGCCGCCGCTCAGATCGACTGGCTCGACGATCGGTTGCCTGAACTGAGCATCGTCAGGCGTTTGGACAAGCGGTTTGATCTGATTCTGCTCACCGCTGTATGGATGCACCTGAACCGATCGGAACGAGTAGCGGCGATGGTCACCGTGGCTCAACTGCTGGCGGAAGGGGGCCTGGTTTCGATGTCTCTGCGGCATGGACCCTTTCCCGTTGGGCGCAGGATGTTCGCGGTGTCCGCGGACGAAACGATAGAACTTGGCGCAAGGTGCGGCCTGAACTGCCTGCAGCGAACCGAACAGGATGATGCACAGGGTCGCGCCGATGTCTGCTGGACTTTCGTGGTCCTCAGAAAGCCCGGCGCCCGCGCAGCCGAACTGCCCAACGCCGGCGCAACAATTTCGGCACCGCGATAGGCCAGTCGCATCAACTCGTGCACACTGCCAAGATGTCCCGTGGCGCGATCACCGCTAGGTGCTTGTCGGCGCTCAAGTGCCGGAGCAATTGATTCGGCGCCCTACGCGACACGAGAAGGACGCCCATGAACACCCCCGGAATCGATACCGCCACCGACACCGTGTTCGCCGGTTCGGTCCCCGAGCTCTATGACAGCCATCTCGTCCCGCTGATCTTCGAGCCGTATGCGGTTGATCTGGCGGCTCGGGTGGCGGCCCTCGAGCCTTCGCGCGTGCTGGAGATCGCCGCCGGCACCGGGGTGGTCACGCGCGCGATGGCCCGCACCTTGCCGGCACAGGTCGAACTGATCGCGACCGACCTGAACCCGCCGATGCTGGATCGAGCCGCCGCCGTCGGCACGGCGCGGCCGGTGACGTGGCAACAGGCCGATGCGATGCGGCTGCCGTTTGACGATGCGAGCTTCGACGTCGTCGTGTGTCAGTTCGGTGTGATGTTCTTCCCGGACAAGGCCCATGCGTTCGCCGAAGCGCGGCGCGTGCTGCGCCGCGGTGGCGTGTTCGTGTTCAACGTCTGGGATCGACTCCCGGAAAACGAGCTGGCCGACACCGTCACGACGGCGCTGGCCGGCCTCTTCCCGGCGGATCCGCCGATGTTCATGGCACGCACGCCGCACGGCCATTTCGACCACGCGACGATCGCGCGCGACCTTGCCAGCGCGGGCTTCGACGCGCCGCCACGCTTCGAGACGCTGGCGGCGCGCAGCCGCGCGGCGTCGGCGCGTGAGGCGGCCACCGCCTACTGTCAGGGCACGCCGTTGCGCGGCGAGATCGCGGCCCACGCTGGCGCGAGTCTGGTCGAGGCGACCGCGGTATGCACGGCGGCAATCGCCGCGCGATTCGGCGCTGGCGCGATCGATGCGAAGATCCAGGCGCACATCGTGACGGTGCAGAACTGACGCGCATTCGACGACCCCTTGGCAAACGCGCCCGGTGCCCATACACTGTAAATAACAAAGGGGTATCCATTTAGCTCCAGCGGAGCCAAAACACTGGATGTCCATCCAGTAA
>JBDUAG010000078.1:0-10664 GCA_040004785.1 Burkholderiales bacterium
TGGAAGGCCCAACGCCCGTTCGGATAGGCCAGTACGTTGGCCAGCGTAACTCGCTTGTCGACCGCTGGTGGCGATCCGATCATCGTTCCGCGCACCACCGGGTCGGTTGCTTCGGGTGGCGGCAGCTCGGGCTGGGCATGCGCCGAAGGGACGATGCTCAGAAGGACGAGTGCCGAGGCCGCAAGCGGCAGCAGTGGAAGAAGTCGTTGAGTGGTCATGGTGATCTTCATGAGGTGGTCTGTCGCTGGTCAATGGATGAAATGAGGGAGTGCTGCTATCGCAGCGCCTGCTGGATCTGCTGTTCGATCGCGTCGTAGTCGCCTTCACCCGTGTGCTTGAACACGACGTGGCCTGCGCGGTCCACCAAGAAGACGGTCGGCCAGTACGCGGTGCGCCAGTTGTTCCAGGTCACGCGACGGTTGTCTTGGGCCACGGCGTAGGTGATCTCATGGCGTTGGATCGCCGCGCGCAGGTTCGCCGCCTCCCGCTCGAACCCGAACTCAGGCGTGTGTACGCCCACGACCACGAGCCCCTGCGATCCGTAGCGATCGCTCCACTGGTTCAGGTGCGGTAGCGTGTTGACGCAGTTGACGCAACCGAAGGTCCAGAAGTCGACCAAGACGACTTTGCCGCGCAGCGCCTGCATCGTTAGCGCCGGTGTGTTGAACCATTTTTCGATGCCCGCGAACTCGGGCGCCAACCGGGTGCTTGCGCCTGGCTGCGCGGCGGGCGCTTCGCTGTATGCCGAACCCGTCGGCAAGGCCTTCGACAGCCAGGCCACGACTTGCGTATCGACCTGCCAGTACATGGCCGCTGCGGTGGCGATCACCATCAGGCCGAATGCCTGACGAATGCGGGCCGCATGGCGCGCCAACACTCGAACGCGCTGCGTGACGGCTTGACCACCGTAGGCGATCGCCAGCATCGGCAGCCCCGCACCCGCGGCATAGATGAGGAGCAACAGCGCGGCACGCGTGGCGTCCTGCTCGCTGGCAACGAGCGCCAGCACCGAGGCCAATACCGGTCCGGCGCAGGGCGTCCACAACAGCCCGAGGCTCATGCCGAGCAACAGCGCGCCGAGATGCCCGGTGCCGCCCCTATCGCCGAGGCGCTGGCCCGCATCGGCAAGGCGCCCGAGTGGTGCCATCGCGCGCTCGAGCAATGCGGGCCATGACAACATCACACCGAACAGCAGCAGCACCGCGATGCTGCCGTTGCGCAGCGCGTCTTGTGACAGACCGAGGACCCGGGTGGACGCGCCAAACAGCAATGCCGCCGACGCAAAGGACAGAACGAAGCCCAGCACGACCATCAACGGCCGCAGTCGCGCGATGCGATGCGTGCCCTGTGCCGGGCTCAGCGTCGCGCCGAGCAGCAAGGGCAGCATCGGCAGGATGCACGGGCTGGTGACGGTGGCGATACCGGCCCCAAGGGCCAGCAGGGGTTGCAGCATGCTGTGCTCCTCGCTCAGCGGCGCGAGGGGGTCGGCGCGGTGCCGGGTGCGCGGGTCCAGCGCAGCGTCTTGCCGAAGAGGGGGATGCCGACATACGGATGCAGCAGCAGTTCACCGCTGGCGTTGTCCGCCGTGCTCACGCTCATGGTGCAGCTGTAGGTCTTGGCGTTCTCGCGGTTGTAGAGTTTGCCGGTCCACTCGCTGGCGGGCTTGGACGTGTCGGCCGTGCTTGCCGGCGCGAAGTCGATCAGCAATTTCATGCCCATCGCGGGGCGGGGGTCGGCCGGCTTCATCTCTTCGTTGCTCGACCCCATGGAGCGGTTGCCAAGAACCTGGGTGACCGTGCCGCAGAGGGCCGCCCCACAAGGGGCGATCTCGACCTCCAGATTGCCGTTGGCGGTGATCCAGCGGCCACGCGGGTCCGCTGGAGACTGGGCTTGTGCGCAGGCGCCGGACGTCGACAGCAACAAGCCTGCTGTCAACATGGCCGCAACGGAGATGAGGAGGAGGGGAGGATTTGAACGGCTTTTCATGGAAGCATCCGGGATGAGTGGGGTGCACGCATTGCATCGCGGTGCAGGGCCTTTCGTATGTCGAAGCCGCCCCGTTTTGTCTCGCCCCTTGTCGGGTCGGCTCGCAGACAAGTTGGGATACAAACCCGGTCGTGGTGGACGACCACTCCGGTTAAGGTGAGCGCATGGACGCAACCGATCACATCCTTGTCGTCGACGATGACGCCGACATTCGGTCCTTGCTGACCGAGTATCTGCATCGCCAGGGCCTGCGCGTGAGCGTCGCGGCAGACGCACGGCAGATGCGCGCCGTTCTGGCGGCTGGCCGCATCGACCTGATCGTCCTCGACCTGATGCTTCCCGGCGAGGACGGCCTCTCTCTGTGCCGTGACCTCCGCTCCCGCGATGTCGACCCCATTCCCGTGCTGATGCTGACGGCGCGCAATGAAGAAAGCGACCGCATCCTCGGGCTCGAAATGGGCGCAGACGACTACCTGACAAAGCCGTTCGCCGCGCGCGAGCTGTTGGCACGCATCCGAGCGATCCTGCGGCGCGCCCGCATGCTGCCGCCCAACCTTCGCGCAAAAGAGTCTGCCGATGGCCTGGCCTTCGGCGATTGGCGGCTCGATACCAAAGCCCGCCATTTGCTGGATGCGCAAGGCACGATGGTGGCGCTGACCGGCGCCGAGTACAGGCTGCTGCGTGTCCTGCTCGACCACCCGCAGCGCGTGCTGTCGCGCGACCAGTTGCTCGAACTGACTCAGGGCCGCGAGGGCGATGTGTTCGATCGATCCATCGATCTGCTGATCAGCCGCCTGCGCCAGCGGCTGCACGATGAGGCGCGAGAATCGCGCTACATCAAGACGGTGCGCAATGAGGGCTACGTGCTCTCGGCAGACGTTCGTCCGATCGAACTTGCGCGATGAGTCGTCGAGCAGGATCCTTGTTGGCCCGCGCCTGGCCGAAGTCGCTGATCGGCAGGATTGCGTCGATCCTGTTCCTGGCCCTTGTCGCCGCTCATGCGTTGACGCTGCTGTGGCTGCTGGGGGGGCGTGCCGAGCTGGGGCGCAGCATCATGTTCGACTACATCGGGCCGGACGTGGCATCGGCCATCGCCACCCTTGACCGGCTGCCGCCCTCAGAACGGGTGGATTGGCTGCCGCGGCTGGCGCGCCCCAATTATCGATATCGACTGGCGGAGCCTCCCACCGCTGCCATCGACTCTTCCGCGCTCGGGCGCAAGATTGTCGAGTCGCTGAGCCAGGCGATCGGACCCTCCCGTGTGGTGGCGGTTCAAATGGCGGGCGAGCGTTACGCGCCGAACGCGCGCGTCGTCCATCTGCGGCTGGCGGACGGGTCGCCGGTGGCGCTGGAACTTTGGCCCGTGGATGTCGGAATATCCATGGCTACGGCCGGCGTTGTGCTGGCGCAGTTCGCGCTGTTTGCGACGGCGGCATGGTATTGCGTGAAGCTGGCGACGCGCCCCCTGACGCTACTCGCCGAAGCGGCTGACGCGCTCGATCCGGACAGGCCGGCAGCCGCGCTGGCGGAGTCCGGCCCTATCGAGGTTTCGCGCGCGGCACGCGCCTTCAACGCGATGCAACAGCGCATCAGCGTGCATCTCGCGGAGCGGGCGCACATCCTTGCGGCGGTGTCGCATGATCTTCAGACCCCGATCACCCGCATGCGGCTGCGTGCTGATCTGCTCGACGACGGCGAATTGCGAGCCAAATTGCTTGGCGATCTGGCACAGATGCAGGCATTGGTCGAGGAAGGTATCGCGTACGCGCGCAGTGCGCATGCCGGGCTTGAAGAGCCACGCCGAGTCGATCTGCAAGCGCTTCTCGACGGGCTCGTCTGTGACTACGTTGATGCTGGGGGCGCGGTGACGCTGTTGGCCACTACCATGCCGGCATTGACGACACGCCCGCAGAGTCTGCGCCGGCTGACACAAAACCTCATCGACAACGCGATCAAGTTTGCCGGGGCAGCGGAAGTGACGGTCGTCGAGACGTCCGAAGGCATCGAGATTGTCGTGCGCGACCGCGGCCCGGGCATCCCCGAGGAGCAACACCGCGCGGTGCTCCAGCCGTTTCATCGCCTCGAGGACTCGCGAAACCGAACATCTGGCGGAACAGGCTTGGGGCTTGCCATCGCGGACCAGTTGGCTCGCGCGCTTGGCGGAAAGTTGAATCTGGCGGAGCGTGAAGGCGGTGGTTTGGAGGTGTCGCTGTTGCTTCCTCGCGCCTGATGCGTTCGAACAACCTGGCGTTCGTGGGCGGGTATCGCTTTGGTTAATGAAGGGCCGCTTTCGAGTTGCGCTTGATGCAATGGAAGTGCAACGACGTTCACCGTTCAGCGGCAGCGGCGGCGGCAAGTCGACCAAGACATCGCGAAGGTCAACAGTGGGTCGACTCGCGAAGATCGCGGCGGTAGGGAGCGGTCATCGGAACCGCAAGAACCCGAGCGACAGCAATGGGGAGCGCATGTCGCCGGCTCGTCCCGGCCACAACCCGACGCTCGCACAAGTGACGCAAAGTAGACGCTCGTCACTGACGTTTGGACAGGCAGGAGGCAGATTGTCCTCGTCGAACCTGTTGCACGCGTTTTTGCAGCGTTGAATTGCATGCGCCATTCGAACCGCGTGGCTCGTCGGCCGTGGGGCGCGATTCGCCGGGCGGCTGCTATCGAGGGTAGACGCTGGCAGCGCCGCGCCGCCGCTGCAGGATGGCCTGCACCTTCTTCATGTTCTTCAACCCGGTTTGCACATGTGCCCGCGCGGCGCGCGCGGCGGCCTTCGGATCGCGCGCGAACAGCGCGGCGGCGATCGCCCTGTGCTCGGCCAGGCCCGGGTTCTCCTGATCGATCCAAACCAGCTCCAGCAGCAGGGCCAGCTGAAGCTGCTCGTAGATTTGGTCGGTCACGCGAATCAAGGCTTCGTTGCGCGTGATGCGCGCGATCACCTTGTGAATCAGCAAGCCCAGCTCGAGCTGGTGCGCGACATCGACCGCCGGCGCGCCGGGCGCGTTCAGCCGCTCCATCTGGGCAACGATGCCGAGCACCTCCTGAAGATCGGCCTCCGTCGCGGTGCGGCAAGCGATCTCTGCCGCCTTGGCATCGAGCACCTCGCGGACCACGAGCAGATCGCTGACCGCGTCCAAGTCGACGTCGACCACCGTGTAGCCCACGTTGCGCTCGCCGACCACCAAGCCTTCCTTCTCCAGCTTCATCAGCGCTTCGCGCAATGGCGTGCGGCTGACGCCCAACTGCTCGGCCAGGCGGCTCTCGCCCACGCGCTCAGACGGCCTCAGGCGGCCGCTGAGGATCAACTGCTTCAGCTCTGCATAGGTCTTCTGCCTCACCGACGGCGCAGCGGGCGCCGCCGCGCGAGGCACGGGCTTGGTCATCGAGGGCCTTTCGTCGTTCGACGTTGCTTTGGGATCCAATATTGGATACGATTATGTATCCATCTTTCGGATTCAATCGATTCGGGCGGGCTGCCCGGGAAGGGATGTCGTTCATGAGATTCAAGCATTTGTGGGCCGGCCTTGCGCTTGTGCTCGGGGTCTCGGTCGTTGCGGCACAAGACAAGCCTACAGCCATCACCGTCGCCACGGAAGGGGCCTACGAGCCGTGGAACTTCACCGGCCCGGGCGGCACGCTGCTGGGCCTGGAAGTGGACCTCGCACGCGACCTGTGCGCGCGCATGAAGGTGCAGTGCAAGATCGTCGCACAAGACTGGGACGGCCTGATCCCTTCGCTTCAGGCGAAAAAGTTCGACGCCATCATGGCCTCGATGATCGTGACGCCCAAGCGCCTGGAGGTCATCGCCTTCAGCGATCCGTACGCGCCCACCTCGGCCACGTTGATGGTGGCGAAGTCCGGCCCGCTGGCCAATTTGCCCGGCGGCGACAACACAGTTGACCTGAACGGCGACCCGGCCGCGGTGAAGAAGGCCCTTGCGCCGCTCGTCGCCGCGGTCAAGGGCAAGTCCATCGGCACGCAGAGTTCCACCGCCAACGAACGCTTCCTCGACAAGTACCTCAAGGACGCGGTCGAGGTGCGCGAGTACAAGACCACCGAGCAGCACGATCTGGACCTGAAGGCCGGGCGCATCGACGGTGTGATCGCGCAGAAGAGCTCGCTCGCCGCCCTGGTGCTGAAGCCCGAGTACAAGGATTTCAAGCTGGCCGGCCCCACGTTCGTGGGCGACGTCTTCGGCCAGGGCATCGCGGTGGGCCTGCGCAAGGAAGACAAGGCGCTCAAGGCGCTGTTCGACGAAGCCATCAAGTCCGCCAAGGCCGACGGCACGATCGACAAGCTCGCCGAGAAGTGGCTCAAGGCCAAGCTCAACTGAACGCGGCACGCGGCTGAGCAGGCGCACGCGGCAGTGGACGGCTGGTTCTTGATCGTCGCCCCCGATGGCTGGGGCCTATTGCTGCTGCGCGGTGCATGGTTGACGCTGGCGGTGGCCGCCTGCGGCATGGCGCTGGGCGCGGTGCTCGGCCTCGCGCTTGCCTGCGCGCGCATCGCGGGTGGCCGCTGGCTGCGCATGCTGGCCGACGCCTACACCACGGTGTTGCGCGGTGTGCCCGATCTGCTTGTGATCTACCTCTTCTATTTCGGCGGCAGCAGCATCCTGTCCGCCCTGAGCGGGGCGTTCGGCCACGAGGGCTTCACCGGCATGCCGACGTTTGCCACCGGCGCTCTGGCCCTGGGCGTGGTGTCGGCGGCCTACCAGGCCGAGGTCTATCGCGGCGCCTTCCAGGCGGTGCCGCGCGGGCAACTCGAGGCCGCGCGCGCGATGGGCTTCGGCGACGGGCTGATGCTGCGCCGCATCGTCGTGCCACAGGCCTGGCGCCACGCGTTGCCCGGCCTCGGCAACGTCTGGCAGCTGGTCATCAAGGAGTCGGCGCTGGTCTCGGTCATCGGCTTGGTGGAACTGCTGCGCGCCGCGCAGGTGGGCGCCGGATCGACGCGCCTGCCCTTCGCGTTCTACACCGCCGCACTGCTGCTGTACCTGGTGATCACCTCGGCCTCCGGCCTGCTGCTGGTGCGCGCCGAGGCCCGCGCGCAGCGCCCCTACCGTCGCGCCTGACGATGGACTTGACCTTTCTGCGCGAAACCTTTGTTCAGCTGTTGTCGGGGCTGCCGCTGACGCTCAACCTGGCCGCCACGTCGGTCGTCCTGGGCTTGGCCGGCGCACTCGCCCTGGCATTGATGCGAGGCTGCGGCGTGGCGGTGCTCGAAGGCACGGCGCGCGCGTACGTCTTCGTCGTGCGCGGCACGCCGCTGCTGATCCAGATCTTCCTCGTCTACTACGGGCTGGGTCAGTTTCGCCCCGTGCTGCAGGAGCTGGGACTGTGGGGCCTGCTGCGTTCGCCCTACTGGTGCGCGGTCCTGGCACTGGCAGCAAACACGGCCGCCTACGGCAGCGAGATCGTGCGCGGCGGCATCGGCGCGGTCCCGCCCGGCGCGCTCGAGGCCGCGGCAGCCTGCGGAATGGGGCCGACCTTGCGCCTGCGTCGCATCGTTCTACCGCTGGCGCTGCGTGCGGCGCTGCCGGCCTACGGCAACGAACTGATCCTGATGGTCAAGGCGACATCGCTGGCGTCGGTCATCACCCTGATGGAAGTCACCGGGCTGGCGGGCAAGCTGATCGCGCAGAGCTATCGCGCGGTGGAGGTGTTCACCTGCGCCGGCCTGATCTACCTGAGCCTGAACTTCCTGCTGACGCGCGCGGTGCAGATGCTCGAGTGGCGACTCAGCCCCGAGCGCCACGGCGCCAACTGATGGAGCCGACGCAGCCCATGCCGAACCCGAACGCACCCGAGCGCGTGGCCGTCGTTGACCTGAAGAAGCGTTTCGGCACGCTCGAGGTGCTCAAGGGCGTGTCGCTGACCGCGCACCAGGGCGACGTCGTCGCCGTGCTCGGCGCGTCGGGTTCGGGCAAGTCCACGCTGCTGCGGTGCGTCAACCTGCTTGAGATCCCGGACAGCGGGCAGGTGCGCGTTTGCGGCGAGACGGTGCCGCTGGCGCCGCGGCGCGATGGCCGCCTCGCCGTCACCGACACCGCGATGCTGGCGCGCATCCGCACGCGCGCGGCCATGGTGTTCCAGGGCTTCAATCTGTGGTCGCACATGACCGTGTTGGACAACCTCATCGAAGCACCCGTGCACGTGCAGCGGCGCTCGCGTGCCGAGTGCGTGGCCGAAGCCGAGTCTCTGCTGGAGAAGGTAGGCCTGGCCGACAAGCGGCACGCCTACCCGGCGGTGCTGTCCGGCGGCCAGCAGCAGCGCGTGGCGATCGCGCGCGCGCTGGCGATGCGCCCCGAGGTGCTGCTGTTCGATGAACCGACCTCGGCGCTCGACCCCGAACTCACCGGCGAGGTGCTGCGCGTGATGCGCCTGTTGGCCGAGGAGGGCCGCACCATGCTGGTCGTGACGCACGAGATGGGTTTCGCGCGCCACGTCTCCACCCGCACCGTCTTCCTTCACGAAGGCCGCGTCGAGGAGGAAGGCAACTCCGAAGAGGTATTCCGACAGCCGCGCAGCGAACGCCTGCGCCAATTCATCCAGAAGGTCGGCCACTGAGCGTCGGCACTGACGACACGAGACCCGTCCCCATGCGCAACTTCGAACTCCCTGGCCGCTCGATGGCGGTGGCTCGCCACGGCATGGCCGCGACCTCGCACCCGGCGGCCACGCTGACCGCGATCGAGACGCTGAAGGATGGCGGCTGCGCCATCGACGCCGCCGTCGCGGCCTGCGCGGTGCAGTGCGTGGTCGAGGCCGGGTCCACCGGCGTGGGCGGCGACTGCTTCGCGTTGCTGTCGCCCCAGGGCTCGACTGACATCCGCGCCTACAACGGTTCCGGCCGGGCTCCGGCGGGCGCCAGCCTGGCTGCGCTGCGCGCCGCGGGGCTGAGCGGCATCCCGCGGCACTCACCCTGGTCGGTGACCGTGCCCGGGGCGGTGGAAGCCTGGTGCCGTCTGGTCGCCGACCACGGCACGCTGCCGATGAGCCGCATTCTGGCGCCGGCCATCGAGATGGCGCGCAGCGGCTACGCGATCACGCCCCGCGTCGCCGTCGACCTGGCCGCCGAGCAAGCACTGCTGTGCCGGGACGCAACCGCCCGCGCCACCTTCCTCGACGCAGACGGCCGCGTACCTGGCATGGGGGACGTCCAGTCTCAGCCGCTACTGGCCGACACCCTGGAAGCCATCGGACGCGAGGGTGCGCGCGCCTTCTACGCAGGGCCGATCGCCGAGGACATCGTGGCCCACCTGCGCCGCCACGGTGGCTGCCATACCCGCGAGGACTTCGCCACCGCGCGGGGCGAGTACGTCACCCCGGTGAGCCTCGCCTATCGCGGGCGCACCATCCACGAATGCCCGCCCAACGGTCAGGGTGTGATCGTGCTGATCATCCTCGGCATCCTGTCGCGTTTCGAGCTGGCGGGCGACTCACTCGATCCGCGCAACCTGCACCTTCTGATCGAGGCCTCGCGCCTGGCCTATGCGGCGCGCGACGCCCTGCTGGCCGATCCGGCCACAGGCACGGCGGCGTCGGTGGCCGATCTGCTCTCGGACGAATCGCTCGACCGGCTCGCCGCACGCATCGACCTGGAAAGCGCGGGCATCGAGCTGCCCGCGTTCGAGGTACGGCCCCACCGTGACACCGTCTACATCGCGGTGGTGGATCGGCACCGCAACGCAGTCAGCTTCATCAACTCGCTGTTTGACCACTACGGCAGCGGACTGATGGCGCCGCGCTCCGGCGTTTTGCTGCACAACCGCGGCGAGTGCTTCTCCAGCGTGGAAGGCCACCCCAACGCGATGGCGCCGGGCAAGCGCCCGCTGCACACGATCATCCCGGGCATGGTCAGCCAGGCTGGCCGCGTGACCATGACCTTCGGCGTGATGGGCGGGCACTACCAAGCGACCGGCCAGGCCCACTTCCTCTCGCGCCTGTTCGATCATGCGCTCGACCTGCAGCACGCGATCGACCTGCCTCGCGTGTTCCCGTTGCCAGGCACGACCGTGCTCGAGGCCGAGACTGCATTGCAGGAAAGTGCCGGAGCGGCCCTGCGCAGCCGCGGCTTCTCGTTCGCGCCAACGAGCGGCCCGATCGGCGGCGCGCAGGCCATCGTCATCGATTGGGACAAAGGCACGCTGCTGGGGGCGTCCGACCATCGCAAGGACGGCATGGCGCTGGGCTACTAAATACCGATCTGACAGACGTCCGCTTGCGCCATTGCTCTAGTTCCGCTCAGGGTCGGCAGCGCCACTTCGATCCGTTGACGAGCTGACCGTCGATCAAGCCTTTGATGCCGGCGCGCGTCGCCAGTCGCTGAACGACCGCTTAGGAGATTTCGTCGCCGCGGGCGGAGGTCTGGCAATGTCAGCTGTACCTTTAGACCGGACATTGCCGAGACGATTGTTTTGACGTCTGACCGACCGGAAATGGCCGACAGGGTGAGTACGAGGCCGCGCCAGCAAGCTGACTTTCGATTTGCTGGCTGCGCCAGCCGATGTCAGCTCACGGCGACTCCACGGAAAACCCGGACTCGGCCAGGAGCTGCCTTTCGCTACCGTCTGATTCCGGGCGGCTGACTTGAGACGACATTGTGTATTCGCGCTTCACCACGCCAATGTCGACATCGCCTAGGCTGCGCAGATCCTTCCCGCGTCCACCGGA
>JBDUAG010000570.1:0-3162 GCA_040004785.1 Burkholderiales bacterium
AGATCGGCGCAGATCGCGAACACGGTGTTGCGGGTGATGCCGTTGAGCGCGCCGGCTGAGAGGTCGGGCGTGTAGACCACGCCGTTCTTCACGATGAACAGGTTCTCGCCGGCGCCTTCGCTGACGAAGCCGTTGGCGTCGAGCAGCATCGCCTCGTCGTAGCCGTCGTCGAGCGCTTCCATGTTGGCCAGGATCGAATTGCTGTAGTTGCTCACCGCCTTGGCCTGCGTCATCGTGATGTTGACGTGGTGGCGGGTGTAGCTCGAGATCTTCACGCGGATGCCGCGCTTCATGCCTTCCTCACCGAGGTAGGCACCCCAGGGCCACGCGGCGACCATCAGGTGCACGGTGTTGCCCTTGGGCGAGACGCCGAGCTTCTCGGAGCCGATCCAGGTCAGCGGCCGCAGGTAGCAGGATTCGAGCTTGTTCTCGCGCACCACGGCGAGTTGGGCCTGCATCACTTCCTCGAACGAGAACGGGATCTTCATGCGCAGGATCTTCGCGCTGTTGAAGAGCCGCTCGGTGTGCTCACGCAGCCGAAAGATCGCGGTGCCGTTGACGGTGTTGTAGGCGCGGACCCCTTCGAAAGCGCCGCAGCCATAGTGCAGCGTGTGGGTCAGGACGTGGATCTTGGCGTCGCGCCACTCCACCATCTTCCCGTCCATCCAGATCTTGCCGTCGCGATCGTCCATCGACAGGGCCATGTCGGTCTCCAGTGCGTGTGAAATCCACTGGAGATTCTATTCGGCTCGCGTTTCGAGGCGGCGCTCAGGCCAGCGCCTGGCCGCCCCAAGCGGCCTGAGACCCCCTCGGGGGTGGCGCGGCAAACCGCGCCGGGGGCTCCATCAATCGGCGTTCGGGCCGAAGAAGTGCAGGAACACGTCGGGTTCGATGACCTCGCGGCTGGCCAGACCGGCGATGCGTTCGACGAAGGGTTGCGACGTCGGCGCCGGGTCCAGTGCGGCGGGCATCGTCGCGCCCCAGGGCGTGTCGAAGCTCATGCTGTTCTGGAAGCGCGAGTCGTTGGCGCCGCGCCCTTGGGTCTCCCGATTCACCAGCCGCTTGGCCAGCGACGGCAGCTCTTCCCACTCGATCGCGTCGGCGTTCGCAATGGCGCGCTGGTTGGAAGCGAAATACTGGCGGGGCTGGGCGTGGCGCATGTCGGTGACCTCTTGATCGGCGGACGGATTCGGTATGTGAAGGCTATCGACTCCCCAGCCTTGCAATTGATTGAAAAGCAAGGCCTCGCCGGGTTGTTTTGCAACGCCGGCGCCTGAAGCGTGAACAATTGGCACGCCACAATCGGGGGTATGCCGCAGTTGCACCCACTCACTGCAACACGTACCGAAGCTCCGGTGCGTGTGAAGGGCCAGCCCGCCGATCCGCAGAAGTTCGCAGTCGCTGTGCGGCCCAGTCGCATCGATGGCCAGGGCGCGTTCGCGGCCGAGGCGATCCCCGCGCGGCGCAAGATCGGCGAGATCCGCGGTGAGGCCGTCAGCGTGCGCGAGGCACGCAAGCGCGCGAAGGGGGTGGCCCGCATCATGATCGTCGAGCTCAGCGAAACACGCGCGATCGACGCCTCGCAATCGACCGATCCACTGCGCTTCACAAATCACTCGTGCCAGCCGAACGCGGTGCTGCGCATCCGGCAAGGCCGTGTCGAGTTCTATGCGATGCGCGACGTGCGCACCGGCGAGGAGCTGACCGTGAACTACGGCGAGACCCACCACGAAGGCAAACTGCGCTGCCGCTGCGGTGCGCCGGGCTGCGTCGGGCGGATCTAGGCCCGACGCACCGCGTTCACTTCGCCGTCGGCATCACGAACTCGGCACCCTTCGCGATGCTCGCGGGCCAGCGCTGCATCACCGACTTCTGCTTGGTGTAGAAGCGCACGCCCTCTTCGCCATAGGCGTGCATGTCGCCGAACAGCGAGCGCTTCCAGCCGCCGAAGCCGTGCCACGCCATCGGCACGGGGATCGGCACGTTGATGCCGACCATGCCGACCTGCACGCGGCGCGAGAACTCGCGTGCCACGTTGCCATCGCTGGTGAAGCAGGCCACGCCGTTGCCGAACTCGTGTGCGTTGACGAGATCGACCGCGGCCGCGAGGTCGGGCGCACGCACGCACGAGAGCACCGGGCCGAAGATCTCCTCCTTGTAGATGCGCATCTGCGGCGTGACGTGATCGAACAGCGTGCCCCCGGTGAAGAAACCTTCGGCGTGGCCCGGCACCTTGAAGCCGCGGCCATCGACGACGAGCTTCGCGCCCTCCTCGATGCCGACGCCGATGTAGCCCTCGATGCGCTCGAGTGCCTGCTTCGTGACGATCGGGCCCATCTCGGCATCGAGTTCCATGCCGTTCTTGACCTTCAGCGTCTTCGCGCGCTCGGCCAGCTTGGGCACGATCTTGTCGGCCACGTCGCCAACCAGCACCGCGACGCTGATCGCCATGCAGCGCTCGCCGGCCGAGCCGTAGGCCGCGCCGATCAGCGCGTCGACCGCCTGCTCGATGTCGGCATCCGGCATCACGACCATGTGGTTCTTCGCGCCGCCCAGCGCCTGCACGCGCTTGCCGTGGTGCGCGCCGGTCTCGTAGATGTACTGCGCGATCGGCGTCGAGCCGACGAAGCTCAGCGCCTTCACGTCGGGGTGCGTCAGCAACGCATCCACCGCCACCTTGTCGCCCTGCACGACGTTGAAGATGCCATCGGGCAGGCCGGCCTCCTTCAGCAACTCGGCCATGAACACCGAGCACGACGGATCGCGCTCGCTCGGCTTCAGGATGAAGGCATTGCCGCAGGCGATCGCGACCGGGTACATCCACATCGGGACCATGCACGGGAAGTTGAACGGCGTGACGCCGGCGACCACGCCGAGCGGCTGGCGCAGCGTCCAGTTGTCGATGCCGGTGCTGACCTGGTCGGTGAAGTCGCCCTTCAGCAGCTGCGGCACGCCGCAGGCGAACTCGACGATGTCGATGCCGCGCGTGACCTCGCCCTGCGCATCGGTGAAGACCTTGCCGTGCTCGGCGGTGATCATCGCGGCCAGCGTGTCGCGGTGCTGGTTCAGCAGCCCGAGGAAGTTGTTCATGATGCGCGCGCGGCGGATCGGCGGCGTGTCGGCCCAGGCCGGGAACGCGGCCTTCGCGGACGCGACCGCGGC
>JBDUAG010000571.1:0-3157 GCA_040004785.1 Burkholderiales bacterium
CCAGCATGCGCTCGGCGCCGACGTTGAAGATCTGGATCACGCCTTTCGCGTCGGTGGCGATGCTCGAGAAGTTGGCGCTGTTGAATATGGCGCTCTGCAAGGCTCCGGCCTTGAGCATGGCCTCTTGGCGACGGACCTCGGTGATCTCCGCCGTACCGACGGCGGCGTTGAGAATGGCGGGACCACGGACTTTCTTGGACATGGCAAATCTCCGTTGAGGAGCGAATCGGTCTGGGGGAGCGCGCAGTTCAAGGTGCGAGCAGCACCTCATCTGCCAACGCTCATCCCACTCTGTAATGCGCGGTGTAGCGCGCGGTGCGGCGCGCGGTTGCCGCACGACGATGCGATGTCGCGGGCCACTTGCGGCGCGTCGACGTCGGCGATGTCCAGCAGCCTGGCCCGAGCCCGGCCGGCATGCTTGGCGGAATATAGGGCCTTGTCAGCGGCCTGCACCAGTTCGATGGGGGAGCAGCGCCGGCGCAGGTCATCCCCGAAGCGGGAATCGGCCGACGGTTCCGCCCAGCACGCGCTCTCGTCGTCGTAGCAGGCGACGCCGACGCTCACGGTGACGTGCAGCGCCGTCAAAGACCCTTCATGCGCGATGCCGAGCGCCTCGACCGCGCCAAGAACGGCGAGAGCCACGTGCTCGGCACCGCCGCGCTGCGTTTCCGGCAGCAGCACGACAAACTCCTCACCGCCATAGCGCGCGACCAGATCCGCGGGGCGCAAGCTCGTGCCGACAAGGGATTGGGCCACTGACCGCAGGCAGGCATCGCCAGCCGGGTGGCCATAGCGATCGTTGAACGGTTTGAAGTGATCGACATCGATCATCAGCAAGGCCAGCGAGGCGCCGGAGCGCCGGGCCCGGCGCCATTCGTGCTCGAGCGACTCGTCGAAGCGCCGCCGATTGGCGATGCCGGTCAGGGCGTCGATCGAGGCGATCCGTCGCAACTCGTCGGCCATGTGCTTGACGCGCAACTGGCTCCTGACCCGGGCCATGACCAGCGGTGCGCTGACGGGCTTGGCGATGAAGTCCGCCGCGCCCAGGTCGAACCCCGAGACTTCGAACTCGGGCCCGCTGTGGCTGGTGATGAAGATCACCGGCACGTCGGCGAGTTCCGGATCGGCCTTCAGCGCCTCGCAGACTTGAAAGCCGGTCATGCCGGGCATTTCGGCGTCGAGCAGGATCAGATCGGGCGTCGACTCGCGCGCGAGTCGCAGCGCATCCTCCCCGCTGGTGGCGAAACGAAGCTTGCCGGTGTCCGAGAGGATGCGGGCCAGCAGATGGATCGAGTTCGGATCGTCGTCGACCAGCAGGATGTTGTCACTCATGGACGTCTGCATCACTGGCGACGCGGTCGCTCACGCCGGGATCAACCTGTGCTGGTGGACTTGAGGGCGCGGGCAGAACGATCGTGAAGCAGCTTCCCAGGCCCGGTTCGCTCTTGACTCGCAACTGGCCGTTCATCGCCTCGACCAGCTGACGCGTGATCACCAACCCCAGGCCCGCACCGGGTGCCGCCGCACCCTGCCGGCCGAGGCGGTTGAACGGCTCGAACAGGTGTTCGCGCTGCAACGCGTTCATGCCCATGCCGTTGTCGCTGATCGCAATGGCGACCTGCTTCGAATCACCCTTCACCTCGATCCGGACCCAGCCTGCGGGCCGGTTGTACTTGACGGCGTTTGTCAACAGATTCACCAGGCACTGGTGCAGTCGGTCGGCGTCTGCGACGACTTGCAGCGAGAGCGATGCGGGCAGGCACGACAGTGTCACGCCGGCCTGCTCCGCCAGCGCCGAGGCCGCCGCTGCGGCGTCTTGCGCACAGCGGGTCGCATCGACCGTGCGCATGTCGATCGCCAACTGACCGGTCTCGAACCGGCCGACATCCATCACATCGCGCATCAGGCCTTGCAGGTGCCTGCCGCTCGCCATGATGTACTCGAGTCGCTTCGCCTGCTCCGCGGCCAGTGGGTGGCCGGCATCGGCCTCCATGAGTTCGGCGAATCCCAACAGGCCGCTCAACGGGTTGCCCATCTCGTGGGCGATGTAGGACATCATCAGCGTCTTCGTGCGGCTTGCCGTTTCGGCCTCGATGCGCGAACGCTCCTCGGCCTCGAGCCGCTCGCGATCACTGATGTCGCGAAGCATCACCGTGGTCAAGCGCTCGGTTCCTTCCGCGACCCTGGACACCGAGACTTCGACCGGAAAGCAACTCCCATCCGACCGCGTCATCGTGGTGCGGACCGGGCCGCCGTGCGCGCGGTCTTGGCTCGGCACAGCCTCACCCAGTAAACCCTGCATGGGCGCGCCGATGGCCTGCTCGTGCCCGACGCCGAACATGCGGCAGGCCGCAGCATTGATCAGCACCACCTTGTCATCGGCGTTGCAGCTGACGATGGCGTCCGATGCGGCGCCGACGATGTCGGCCACACGTGCATCGCCCACCTGTCGCCAATGCTCGCAGGCGGCCTGGAGCTCGGCGTCGGTGCGCAGCTTCAGCGCGAGCAGGTTGCGCACGCGTGCCTGCAGCACGGCCGAGGTGTAGGGCTTGGCGATGAAGTCCGCCGCGCCAAGATCGAGTGCGCGCATCTCGTATCGAGGATCGGAGAACCGGGTGACGAATGCGATCGGCACATGCCTGAAAGGCGCTTCCGCTTTGAGTGACCTGCACACGTCGAACCCATCGACGCCCGGCATGTGCGCGTCGAGCAGGATGAGATCGGGGGCCAGGCGCCGAGCGAGTCGCAACGCCTCTTCGCCTGTCTTGGCGAAATGAAGGTCGCCCATCGTCGCCAGCGTACGGCGCAGGATGTGAATGGATGCGATGTCGTCGTCGACAATCAGAATTCGCGCCGTCTGCTCGCTCGGCTGCCGAGCTGCTGTGCCCGTGGCGAGACAGTCGCGTTTCAAGTCTTCGAGGAGCCGCTTGTCGCGCAACTGTGCGCGCACGCGGGCTGTCAGCTGCGTCGCGACCAGCGGCTTGGTGACGAAATCGGCCGCGCCCTTCTGGAACGCGGTCAGTTGCAGCAGCGACGAGGCATCGTGGCTCGTGGCGAAGATGACCGGGACACCGGCCAACATTGGGTCCGACTTCAGAGCGTCACACACGTCGAACCCCGTCATGCCAGGCATGTCGACATCCAGCACGATGAGATC
>JBDUAG010000572.1:0-3156 GCA_040004785.1 Burkholderiales bacterium
CTCATCACGCTTTGGGGCATTGCCGTGGTCGTGGTGGTCGGTCCGCGCCGCTTGTCTTCACACGGAGAACACCCATGATGAACGGAGTGGCATGGGGCGTCGGCCTCGCAGTGGCTGCCGGTTTCGGGCTGATCGCGCTCGGAAGCTCGCGCTGGCGGGCCTCGACACAGGTGCAGATGGCACGGCTCGAAGCCGCCCGGGTGCCGGCGCCCGCAGGCCGCTACGATGCAGGCGAGATCGAAAGCCTGCCCGCACCAGTGCAGCGCTACTTCCGCGCGGTGCTGAACGACGGGCAGCACTTCATCGCCGCTGCAACGTTCGAGTTCGTTGGCACGATCAACATGTCAGCCACCGGCGAGCAATGGAAACCATTCACCTCGTCGCAGCGGGCCGTCACCCACCGCCCGGGCTTTCTGTGGAACGGTCGGGTGGCCATGCTGCCGGGATTGGCCGCGCGCGTGCACGACAGCTACATCGCAGGCAGGGGCACGCTGCACGCGGCGATGCTGGGCCTGCTCACGGTGGCCGAGGTGCAAGGCGAGGGCGAGATCGCCCGCGGCGAACTGATGCGCTACTTCGCCGAGATGGCGTGGTACCCCACCGCACTGCTGCCCAGCCAGGGCGTGCGCTGGGAGGCGGTGGACGATCGTTCGGCGAATGCCACGCTGGTCGACGGCCCGATCACGTTGACTCTGCTGTTCAGGTTCGACGAGGGCGGGCTGATCGCGTCAGTGCATGCCGACGCGCGTGGCGCCGGCGTGGGCAAGGACATGGTCATGCTCCCGTGGGACTGCAGCGTTTCCAACTACCAGCGGCGCGACGGGATGATGGTGCCGACTCGCGGCGAGGCCGCCTGGCTGCGGCCGGAAGGGCGCAAGCCCTACTTCGTCGGCACGCTCACGTCGCTGGTCTACGAGTTCTCACCGTGAAGACTGCTTGCCACATGCCCCGGTCCCATCGAATACCAGGAAGCTCGACCATCATCTCTTCAGATCGGCCTGAGCCTGCATCGCCGAAATTGTCGCCACTCCGCTTGTTGCGACTGAGCCGCCAGTCGTGCATTCACTTGACGCTGAACATGCCGGCCGAAGAACTCAGCACGATGAACGCGCCGCCGCCAGCGTATTGAAGCTCCAGGGCATCGTTTTGCCCTCCCGTGACCGACCCCGCAACACCAACCGTGGTGGTATCGCCGAGGTTGGTCGAAACGAAGATCTGCGTGCTCCAGCCCACCGCAACGAGCTTCGACGCGTCGGACGAGATGGCGAACGAGTTCCACTGCTGGTTCGAGCCATGCGAAGCCCAGTTGGCGCCCGAGTCGGTCGAGATGTACAGGAGTCCGTTGTATTGGCTGCCGGTCATGATTCGAGTCCCGTCGGCCGACATGGCGACCTTCGAGAAGCTTCCACCGACGCTGGCCTGCGTCCACGTCAGACCGGAATCGCCTGACAGCCAGAGGCTTTGGTTGTTGGAGTCCACTGCCGCCAGATGCGAACCGTCGGACGACGAGGCAACGCCCTGCCAGTATCCTTGCTGGACTCCTGGCGTCCAGGTTTGGCCAGAGTCCGCTGACGTGTACAGGAATCCGTTGTTGCTGTTGCTGGCAATCATGTGAACGCCATCGGCAGACATCGCCACGCTCGACCAGTACGCGGCCGGTCCATGCGGGGTGAAGGTGACACCACTGTCGGTCGACACGTAGATTTGGCCATTGCCGTTCGCCGCCGCAAGCGTCACACCGTCCGATGATGACGCGGCGCCATTCCATTGCCCGGCCACGGCGCCGTGGGTGGTCCACGTTGCGCCGGCATCTGCTGACGTGTACAGGAATCCGTTGTTGCCATTGCCAGCGATCAACTGCTGACCGTCAGCGGAGGTTGCCAGCGCGCGCCAGTAGGCCGACGGCGCAGCAGTCACCGACCAGGTCAGTCCTGAGTCGGCCGACGCATAGACGGAGCCTCCCGAGACGCCGGCATAGAGTTTCGTTCCGTCTGCCGAGGCGGTAACGGAGTACCAACTGCGGGAGCGCTCCGCAGGGAGGAACGCGAAGTTGCCAGGCAGGTTGCGCGTCTTGATGAACTGGCCCGCGTTCTGAGCGATCGACCAAGCTCCGGCACCGATGCCGGCGAAGCGGACGACATCGCCGACGACCGGTGAGGCTGGCAGTGTGAACACCACCTTCGATGCGCTGTCAGCCAGGTAGCCGTTGTTCGATGCGGTCTGGAAGGAGGCGGCCGTCACGTCGGTCCAGGTCAGTGCGCCGCTCGAGAGCGCGTTGCAGATGTAGCTCGCGCTCGTCACTTCGCTCGTGCCGAGATTTCCGTCACCGTTCGCGTCGACGCCCGCGGTGACCCTGCTGCCGCCACCGAGGCAGTTGGAACCCGCAGGTTCGGCAACGATTGCCAGCAAGCTGTTCATCCCCGCAGCGCCCGTGGCGGCGGCTGGACCCACAGCGCCTGCCGTGCCAGTGGCGCCCTGACACACGTATCCGGTCGAGGTCACTTCAGACGAGTCGAGCGCGCCGCTCGAATTTGAATCGATGCCCACGCTGATCTTTGAGCCACCATACGCGCAGGTCGATCCAGCGGGCTCGGCGGTCATGAGGATCAGGCTGGTTAAGCCCGTCGCACCTGTCGTACCGGTTGCACCCGCCGTGCCCGTCGCACTGTTGCAGACGTACTGGGTGCTACCGACCTCGGATGCATCAAGCGTGCCGCTTGCGTTGGCGTCGAGGCCTGCTTCGATTTTGGTCCCGCCCGTCGGGCAGACAAGCCCGGCCGACTGGGCCGACGCCAACGCCAGCGTGGTGACGCCATCGGTGCCAGTAGCGCCGGCCGGGCCGGCAGCTCCGCTTGAGCCGCCACCGCCGCAGGCGGCGAGTGCGAGGATCGATGCCGCTGAGCTCGCCTTGGCGAGGCGCAAGACGGCCCGATGAATTTGGGACCGAATGCCGAGTGAGTTCATGCCTTCTCCATTGAATTTGTTCTTGTCCGCCGATTGCCCGTGCATGCACGGCAGCCCGACGCATCCAGAGAAGCGATGAATTGGCGGCCACGCCACGGAAGCGCGACTGGACACGACGAGCCGACAAGCCATGAAGGCTAGACCGAACTTTGACCCGCTGACCCGGCCGTAACCCAGCATTCATGCGGGTTT
>JBDUAG010000079.1:0-10619 GCA_040004785.1 Burkholderiales bacterium
AGTCCTGCACGCCAAAACTCAGGCGGTTGAACCCGAGCCTGCGGAAGTGCCCTAGGCGGTCGGGTATCACAGTGCGCGGGTCCACTTCGATCGACACCTCTGAGTCTGGCGTCAGTTCGAAGTTGTCAGCAAGCACCGTCATGACCCGAGCCAGTTCGGCGTCGGACAGGAAAGTCGGCGAGCCGCCGCCGAAGTGGAGTTGCGACACCTTGCGACCCGCGCCGAGGGACTCGACCACCAGGGCAAGTTCCGTCTCGAGCGCGTCCAGGTACTCCGCTGCGCGATCGTGATGCTTGGTGATGATCTTGTTGCAACCGCAGTAGTAGCACAGCGATTCGCAGAACGGGATGTGCACATACAGCGATAGCGGCGCCGTTGCGCTGCCCCGACTGCGCGCCAGGAGCACGCGCGCGGCATCCGCTGAGCCGAACTTCTCCGCGAATCGGTCGGCGGTGGGGTACGAGGTGTACCGGGGACCCGGCGTGTCGAACTTGCGCAGCAACTCTTCGGTCAGGATCGCACCGACGTCGACGGGCTGATCGGTGAGGGTAGACATGGCGTATGGTGAACGTGCTGACGGCTTCCGGGCTTGATTCCGGTCAAGTGCGGAGCTGCCAGACACGGGTCAGTCCAACACCCGACGCACCACCTCCCATCAAATTTCGACACGGTGGGCGTGCGCGCCAAGCCGTCGTCAGTTCGCGCAGGCACACGGCATCCGGCCCGGCCGTGGATTCGACCAGAGCAGGAAAGAGTTCCTGCTCTTCGTCTTCATCGTGGTGTCGGGCTGCAGCATCGAAGTAGCGCAGCACCGCTGTGGCGGCGTCTTGCGCTGCCTGATCCCAGGGAAGTCGTTGGTCACGGCCTGCGCTTCCATTCAGCGGCCTGCGTGGAGCTCTTGGCCTGCCGCGCGGGCCGGTGGGGCGCGGGCATGGCGATCGAAACTGCAGCCTTGCCGTCCGGTGGGGCGCCCGCCGGTCTACCTTTGGATCCCGGGAAGCCGGTGATCAGGTCGGCCAACGTGGCTCCGTCCAGTGCTTTGAAGTAACCCCTCAGCGCTTCTCCGAACAAGTGCTTCAGGCGACAGCTCGGCGAAAGGGTGCATGTGTCGGTATCGGGATCGAAGCACTCGACGAGGCGGAAATCGGTCTCCGTCGCGCGCACGACATCGCCAATGCGAATCGACTTGGGCTCCGCCAACAGCCGCAGGCCGCCGCCGCGCCCTCGAGTGGTCTCGATCAGGCCGCGGCGTGCCAGATCGTTGACGACCTTCATCAAATGGTTCTTCGACACGCCGTGGCGCTCCGCCAGTTCGGCGATGGTGACCAGACGCTCACGATGAGCAGCGCAGTACATCAGCACGCGAAGGCTGTAGTCGGTGTATTCGGAAAGTCGCATCTGCGGCCCTAAAGATGCATTTAGTGTATTTCTTTAGGGTGCCTTTGTCACGAGGGCCCGCGAACGGCTGCTCTCGGGTACCCGGAAGCGCAGAACGACAACTCGCTCACGCAGTTTGACCACCTCTCGCGCACGCTACGACCGAATGGCGCCTAGAGTCGAACGCGTCGGGGTCGAAAACGAAGGCAGCAGCGTGCGATTCGAAACGGCGCAAGCGACGCAGCGCGAGCCGTCGATTTCCGTCAATCACTGAACTGGCAAGGCCCGAAGCGCGCAACCGATCATGACCACCGAAGCGTCAGAGACCGTCAACCCTCACTACCTCGACCACATCGTCGCGACCGCGCAGTCGCACGAGGTCGCTGCGAGTCAGGACATCGTCGCTGGCAGTGGCATCAAATTGATCGCCAAGGGCACGCGCATCGACGCTGCCACACGCGACCGGTTGCTCGAACAGCGAGAGAATGACTTCGAGGGCTATGGCTTCGACGGCGGGCTGGAGGAGATCAACCACCAGGCACTCGCGGCGCTCAGCAAGGAGAGCGCAGAGCACACGAGCATGACCTGGCGAAAACCGGCCACGAACGATGCCCCCACGGCGCGCTTGATGTCCAGGGCCAGGGCGGCGTTCAGGCCGGTCGGGATTTCCAGGCCGGCGAGCTTCGAGGCTTGCTGCTGAAGTGAAGTCGCCGTCTCGGGCGACAAGGGCATGCCCGCCAGGTGGCCGTTGAACGCGCCGCCGAACACCCATGCGAGCAGCGCGCCGAAAACGGCGATGGCCAGCAGCGCGGCAGCACGCGAGACGGCATTGTTCACGCCCGATGCCACGCCGGCGAGGTCGGCGCCGACCGCGTTCATCACGGTGGTCGTGAGCGGCGCGACAGTGACGGTCATGCCCAGCCCCAGCACGCACACCGCCGGGAAGAAGGTGATCCAGTAGTTGACGTTGACTCCCGGCAGGGCGAACAACGCGAAGCCTGCGGCCGCGATGACCGGGCCCGCCACAAGCGGAATCCGCGGCCCGAATCTGTCGACCAGGCCACCGGCCCAACTCGACAACGCAAACATGATGGCGATGAACGGCAGCATCGCCGCGCCCGCCGCCGTGGCCCCGTATCCCTGAACCTGCACCAGGTTCAGCGGGAAGAAGAACAGGCCGCCTCCGAGCGCCGCGTAGAGCAGCAAGGTGAGCAGGTTGGCGCCTGCGAAGTTCCGGTTGCGAAGCAGTCCGAGCGGCAGCATCGGCGCGCGTGCGCGAGCCTCGACCACGACGAACAGTGCTGTCGCCGCGACGCCCGCGAGCGCCGAGACGACGACGGAGGCGCTCGCCCAGCCGCGGCGTGGGGCTTCGATCAGCGCGAAGACGATGCCCGCCAGCCCGACGGTGGCAAGCGTCGCACCGCGCACGTCGATCCCCGTCGATGACGCCGGAGCGCGACTCTCGGGAACCTTCAGCGCGCAAATCGCCAGCAGAACAACGCCGATCGGGATGTTGACGTAGAACGCCCACACCCACGAATAGTGGTCCACCAGGAAGCCGCCCACAACAGGCCCGACGGCGGCCGTAATGCCGCTGAACGCGGACCAGGTCCCGATCGCCTGGCCCCGCTCGTTCTGCGGGAACGTGGCACTGATGAGCGCGAGACTGCCGGGAACCATCAGCGCCGCGCCGATGCCCTGCACGGCGCGAGCGGCGATCAAGTGGCCCACCGCGCCGGAAAGACCACAGGCCACCGAGGCCAAGGTGAACAGCCCGGCGCCGGCCATGAAGATGCGCTTTCTGCCGATGCGATCACCGAGCGCGCCACCCACGAGCAGCAGGGACGCGAGGAACAGGGCGTAGGACTCGACGACCCACTGCGCATCGAATGCGTTGGCATTCAGATCGCGCTGGATCGCAGGCAGCGCCACGTTGACGACGGTGCCATCGACGAAGGCCATGCTCGAGCCGAGAATCGCCGCCACCAGCGTCCAGCGTCGATTCGCGATGGAGCAGGGCGTGGGTTCGGCCCCGTGCAGGATCGCGACGTGGTCGCAGGGCGGCTTGCCGATCTGGCTCATCGAGGGGAGCAGAAGAAGCTTCGTCGACGCCCTAAAGGCTGAGAATCGTCTGGAAGCCGCCGAAGATCATTCGCTTGCCGTCGAACGTGTCAGCCGACCCGGCCGCCTGAACCCGGGCGTCGGCCATGGCCTTCTTCATGCCCTCGTCGCGTGTGGCGCGATCGGCCCACATGATCCACGAGAAGACAACGGTCTCATCGACTTTGCGCTGGACCGCCAACGGGAACGAAGTCAGCTTGCCTTCAGGGACATCATCACCCCAACATTCAACGACGCTCAGCGCGCCGCACTCCTTGAACACGGCATCAACCGTCTTGGCCATCTGAAGGTACGCATCCTTGTTGGCCGTGGGCACTGCGACAACAAAACCATCGACATAGCTCATCACGATCTCCTTTCGGGGGCCGAGTCACCGGGTGGCGATATTGCCATCCCATCACACTCGACGATCGAGTGGAGCGAAAGTCGACGCGGCGGGAAGGGTCGGCAGATCGCTTCTGGGCATCAGTCGTTCCGACGTCGCCAGATCTCGTTCGACATGGGCGCACGTGTCGTCGAAGGCCCGCACGTCCAGGTCATCCGCCTTGAAGACGGATCCCGAACGCGTTCCGCTCGATTGCGCTTCGAGGTCGCGGACGGCCAAACGGAATGATTGGCTGCGCTAGCGGGTCAGCCCACGATCCCTGAACACGAGCTCGGCATGGCTCATGCTCTTGGCCAGCGCTGCATCGGCACGACGCGCGATCTGAGCCCGTACGCGCGAGCCGATCACCACGGATGATGCGGGGCGTTTGATTCGGCTTGACGATGGTGTCAGAAGAACCATGCGCAGTTCGTCGTTGAGGATGCCCAATGCGACGATCTGTCCGTCGTTGTTGATGCGCCAGGCGTCCGACACCGTCCAACCTGCACCGGTCATGTCGAGGAAGTCATTCAGGTTCGACCACGCGCCGTTGCGATGCAGGAAGCCATTCGACAAGCCGCCGGCCCCGTAGAGGGTTCCCACGATGTCCCCCTTGTCGTTGATGCCCATGGCCGTGCTGTCGGTGTATCCGGGCGGGTGCAGATCGGTCAGCACGCCGCCGCGGAACGCGACCGCGTGCACGTTGAACGAGCCGTGGTCGCCGAAAGGCGTTCGGGCTTGACCTGCGACCTGCCCGAGCTTGTTGATGGCGTTCGGAAAGTTCGAGATCCCGCCTAATGTGCCCAGGTCGCGGTAGACGCCATCGGTGTACAGGAACGCACCGCCGCCGGCGGAATAGGCTCCCGCGATCTGCCCCCTGTCGTTGATGCGCAGGGCGGACGAATACTGATACGTGCCGAGTGGATCGAGGTCGTGCATCACGCCGTTCCTGTACAGAAACGCGTGGTACGTGACGCCGTCGTTCAATTGAGACCCGCCGACCACGTGACTGTGATCGTTGATCCCATTTGCCACCGACAGGGAGCCGCCCAAGGTACTGAGGTCCTGCATCACGCCGCCGCTGCGCAGAAACGCATGCGAGAGGCCGCCGATTGCAAATTCACCGACCGCCTGGCGTTTGTCGTTGATGTCGTGCGCCACGCTGTATCCGTCACCGAGCGTGCCCAGATCCGTCATCGTGCCGCGGTGGTACAAGAATGCGTGCGACAACTGGCTTGTCGGCGTCTCCGACCAACCCACCACATCCCCATGGTCATTGAGGCCCTCGGGAACGCCGTTAACGCTGCCACCCAGTGACCCGATGTCGGTGACGCTGTAAAGCAAGAAGCGCCGCAATTGCTCCGCATCTTGCGGCGGGTCCAGCGATTGCGCACCGGCAAGTTCTTCGTCGCCGACGTCACCGCCGCCGCAGCCGACCAGCAATCCGCTCGTGGCCGCCACCAAGCCTCCCACCGCGCGCAACACGGCGCGCCGAGATCCGTCGACTTCATCCATGGGTTTGTCTCCTGCTATGGTGGGGATTGCCGATGTTAGTTCTCGCCACTGCAGGGTACCGTAGACCGCACCGTGCCCCCTAGTTCCTCACCCACTCACATGGGGGGTCGCGCAACGGTCGGCGCGAGACAAACCGACGGGAGTTGAAGGGCGAGCGGCGCAGCAAACAAGCCAGGCGTGGCAAGCAGGCGGAGACCTACTTCGTGAACCAGGCGTCGCTGGCCTTTCGTTCCCAGTCGGCCACTTGTTTTTCTGCTTCATCTTTGGCCACGCCGTAGCGCTCCTGGACTTTGCCAATCAATTGTTCGCGACGGCCGGCGACAACATCGAAGTCGTCTTCGGTCAGCTTGCCCCACTGCTCCTTGGCTTTGCCAGTGACTTGCTTCCAATTGCCCTGAATGCGGTCCCAGTTCATACGAATCTCCTTCAGCAGTAGTGCCTGAAAGGATGTACCTCTATGCGCCCGATTGACGTCGGACAATTGCGCCGTTTGGTCGTCCCGAGGGCCGCATTCAGCCGTAGGACAACGTCGCCGCACCGACGTGCATCCGTTGACGCAGCGCGTTCGTGCTCGTGGTCGACCCACAGTACTGCGCTGCAGCACGTCACGCTGGCGCCCCATCAAAGCCCTTCGCGCATCGCATCGACACTGTCCTACAAGTTCTCGGGATCCTTGCCGGTCGAGACTTGGCTGGACGAAGCGGATAAATGCATTTGCGCGTACACGACACGTCGGGCATCGAGCCCGATGTAGAAATGTTCGACGCGACGATCAAGGCGCCGTCCGAATACGTGGAGAACCACGTCAAGGAGAGCGAAATGTTTCCCAAGGCCAAGATGAGGGGGCTGGACATGAACACGCTGGGTGCGCAGATGGCGCCCCGGCTGACCCTGTCGGACCACCGTGCCGCGATCACAGGACACGCCCATGTCAGACAGCACCTTCCGATCCGGACCAGTCGACCTCGCCCGCGTCGATCTGACCGAAACACACGAGTTTCACTACTGGACCACTCGTTTCGCCTGTACCCCGCAGCAACTGATCGACGCCCTGGGTTCCGTGGGCGTGGACGCCGCTGCGATCAGCCGCTACCTTGAGGTCGCCCGCGCTGCCGAGTTCAACGCTGCGTCGTCGTAGGCGAAGTGGGTTGTCGCGCTGAGTGCTCCGTGCCGACCGTCGTGCCGAACCCATTTGGTTCGGCGTTTGAACATTGGACTATTCCGAGTCGATAGAGTCACTCGCCGCATGGACAAGATCGACTCAAGAACACTGTCTGTGGAGGCGCTCAATGGCCGGCGTCGGCGCGCGTTGCCCGCCTCCTCGGCGATGCGCGAGATCGGCGTCCGGTCCGCACGGCCGGCCTGCCGATCGGGTGGTTCGGTGTGCTGCCGCCCACCGACACTTCAGCTCACGGATCGGAACGAACGACCATCACCGGCACCGCCGCGCCGTGCAGCACGGCGTTCGCGACCGAGCCGAAGTGCGCGCGGCGGCGCGGCGTGCCGACGCCCTGCGCACCGATGACGATCATTTCGCAGTCGAAACGCTCGGCGATGTCGAGCAGCATGTGGGCCGGATCGCCGTGCGAGATCTCGCTCTCGAACTCGGCACCCGCGACGCGCATCAGCGTCTGCGCGGCCTCGAGCGAATGCACCGCGGCGGCGGTGCTGACGTTCTCGATCACCTCTGCGTCGTGCGCCACGACGACCTCGTACAGCGAGGCCGGCTCCTGCACGTTGGCGAGCACGAAACTCGCGCGCAGCCCACCGCGCATCAAACGCAGGGCATGGCGCACCGCGGCCAGTGCGCCTTCGGATCCATCGACCGGTAGCAGGATTTTCATGGTGCGTTCCTTGGGGTTGATCGCCCGGCCGCGCCGGATGCTCCGACATTGCGGCGAAAATGCGCGCCAGTCAACACACTCCAGGACCCTGCCCCCTATGGCCGCCTTTGAAACCGAGCGCGTGCTCAGCGTTCACCACTGGAACGAATCGCTCTTCACCTTCACCTGCACCCGGTCGGCCAGCCTGCGCTTCGAGAGCGGCCATTTCGTGATGGTCGGTCTGATGGTCGACGGCAAGCCGCTGATGCGCGCCTACAGCATCGCCAGCGCCCACTACGAGGAGACGCTCGAGTTCTTCAGCATCAAGGTCGCCGACGGGCCGCTCACCTCGAAGCTGCAGCACCTGAACGTCGGCGACGAGGTGCTGATCGGCCGCAAGCCGACCGGCACGCTCGTGCTCTCCGACCTGCTGCCCGGCCGTCACCTGTATCTGTTCGCCACCGGCACCGGCCTGGCGCCGTTCCTGAGCATCATCCGCGACCCCGACACCTACGAGCGCTTCGAGAAGGTGGTGCTGGTGCACGGCGTGCGTGTCGGCAGCGAGCTCGCGTACGCGAAGTTCATCGAATCCGAACTGCCGCATCACGACTACCTCGGTGAGCAGGTTCGCGACAAGCTCATCTACTACCCGACGGTGACGCGCGAGGCCTTCCGCAACCAGGGCCGGCTCACGACCTTGATCGAGAACGGCAAGCTGTGCAGCGACATCGGCCTGCCGCAGCTCAACCCCGGGGTCGATCGCGCGATGATCTGCGGCGGCCCGGCCATGCTGAAGGACCTGCGCGTCGTGCTGGATGCGCAGGGCTTCGAGATCTCCAAGGGCATCGGCCAGGCTGGGCACTACGTGATCGAACGCGCGTTCGTCGAGAAGTAATTGAGCCTGCTGCTGAGCCTGATCACCGAGTACGGGCTGCTGCTCGTCTTCGTCTGTGTGCTCGTCGAGCAGCTCGGCGTGCCGCTGCCGGCCTACCCGCTGCTGATGCTAACCAGCGCGCTCGCCGCGCGCGGCCAGTTCAACGTGGTCGCGCTGGGCGCCACGGCGGTGCTGGCCTGCCTGATAGCCGACAACGTCTGGTACCTGATCGGCCGCGCGTCGGGCCGGCGCGTGCTGCGGATCCTGTGCCGCATCTCGCTGTCACCCGACGGTTGCGTGCGCCAGACCGAATCGGTGTTCACGCGCTTCGGTCCGGCCTCGTTGATGGTGGCCAAGTTCGTGCCCGGCTTCGCCTCGGTCGCGACCGCGCTCGCTGGTGCGATGCGCATCCGGCGCGTGCCGTTCCTGCTGTTCGACGCGGTTGGCGCGACCTTGTGGGTCGGCGTCGCGCTCGCGCTCGGCTGGTTGTTCTCGCCGGCGATCGACGACATCGTCGACACGCTCGCTCAGCTCGGCCGCTGGGGTCTGATGCTGGTCGCGTTCGCACTCACGCTGTTCGTCGCGGCCAAATGGTGGCAGCGCCACCGCTTCAATCGCCAGCTGCAGATGGCGCGCGTCTCGCCGGCGGCGCTGGCGGCGCTGCTCGACGGCGGCGAGCGGCCGCTGATCGTGGATGTGCGCTCGGTTGCCTCGCGCGACGAGGGCCGCATCCCCGGCGCGATCACGGTGGAAGGTGATGTGGACGCGCCGGAGTTGGCGCGCCACCCGAAGGACGCGCTGATCGTCGTCTATTGCGCGTGCCCGAACGATGCCTCCGCCGTGCTCGCCGCGCGCCGGCTGCTCGGGCGCGGCTTCAGCAACGTGCGGCCGCTGGCCGGCGGCTTCGACGCCTGGGTGGCGATGGGGCGCAGCATCGAGCGCGCCGGCTGATCACGCGATCTGGGCCCCCCGCTCCGCGAGCAGCCCACGCAACACCGATCGGTGGCAGCGTGCCTCGTGCTCGCAGTAGCAGCCGACCGAGAAGTTCGAGCGATGCGACAGCGCTGCGAGAAGGTCGAGCGCGTGCCGGCTCTCCGGCCCGGCCATCTCGACGGCGTAGCGCTTCGCGAACGCGGCCCACTGCGCCGGCGTGGACGCTTGCTGACCGAGCTTCATCGTCTCGGCACTCGGCGCGAGGGTCGGAAACCACACGTCGTACCAGTTCTGCACCGCGAACTCGGTCCTTGGCACGCCACGCGGCGGGCGCCGCACCGTGCCGATGCGCGTGCCTTCGTCGGGCGCCCGCTCGCTCCCCAACCTGACGACCCGAATCACCATCGCGTTGCCCTCCTGCCGCCCGGATGCTAGCGCTGCAGCAGGCGCATCAGCGTGAGCGCATTGCGCTGGCCCTGGTCTTCCATGTTGTTGTTGAAGACGACGTGCGTGGCCATCGCACGTTGCGCGAGCCGCGCGACCTTCTGGGCGATGTCGTCGAGCTCGGCCTCGCCGTAGTCGTAGTTGAAGCGGTCGGATGCGGTCGTCGCGCCCTTGATGTTCCAGGTCTGCGTGTTGCGGCCGTGCAGACGCAACAGCGCGAACTGTGGGTGCGTCGTCTCCCAGAGGGCCGGTACGCTGTTCGAGAAGCCCTGCGGGCCGTCGACGACGGTGTGCACGACGCCGAGCGCGCGCTGGAACGCGAGCGTCTCCTCAGCGTGCCCGGGCGTGAACCAGCTCTGATGGCGGAACTCGACCGACAGCACGTGCCCCGGCATGCGCTCGACGCAGTGCCGCACGTGCGCATGACCTGCCGCGTTGCGCACCAGCCAGGGCGGGAACTGGAAGTGCACGAGGCCGAGCTTGTTCGACGCGCGCAACGGTGCGAGCGCCTCGATGAAGCGACGCCAGAGTTCATCGCGAATCTCGACGGGCAGCTCGCGATAGTAGAGGTTCGCCTTCGCACTCGGGCCGAGCGCTTCGCGCAGGTCCTTGTGCAACACGGTCGGCGAGGTCTGGTGGCCGGTGAAGATGCGGAACGCTTTCACGTTCATCGTGAAGTCGTCCGGCGTGCGTTCGGCCCACAGCTGCGCCGTGTTCGGCGCCGGCATGGCGTAGTAGCTCGAATCGACCTCGACGAGCGGGAAGCGCGACGCATAGAAGCGCAGCCGCGCCTCGGCGGTGGTGGCCTCCGGCGGATAGAAGCGCCCGCAGGCGAGCAGTGTCTTGTCGGTCCAGGAAGCGGTACCCACTCGGATGGCCATGATGGCTGGATGCAATTACAGTATGCGGATGCTCGCCGATTCTCGCTCCGACCCGTTCGCCTCGCTCAACGAGGCGCAGCGCGCGGCCGTCGAGCACGGCGGCGGGCCATTGCTGGTGATCGCCGGCGCCGGTTCAGGCAAGACGATGACGCTGGCCTCGCGCGTGGCCCGGCTGGTGCTCGCGGGTGCCGACCCGCAGCGCATCCTGATGCTGACCTTCTCGCGCCGCGCCGCGCTGGAGATGCAGCGCCGCGTCGGCAGCGTGCTGCATCGCGCGCTCGGCTTCG
>JBDUAG010000573.1:0-3142 GCA_040004785.1 Burkholderiales bacterium
TGGTCTTGATGCGGTCGCGCTTGAGCTGGCTCAGGTACTCGACGAACACCTTGCCCACCAGGTGATCCATCTCGTGCTGCACGCAGATCGCGAGCAACCCTTCGGCCTCGAACTCCTGCGGCGCGCCGTCGCGATCGAGCGCACGGACCGTCACTTTCGCATGGCGGGCGACCTTGTCATAGATCAGTGGTACGGACAGGCAGCCTTCGTCGGTGAGCGTCATCTCCTCGCTGCGGGCGACGATCTCCGGGTTGATCAACGCCCGCGGTTCCTCCCGGGTTTCGGAGGTGTCCATCACGATCACGCGCTCGTGCACGTCGACCTGGGTCGCGGCCAAACCGACGCCGTCGGCGGCATACATGCTTTCGAGCATGTCATCGACGAGCTGACGGATGCGCGCGTCGACGTGGGCGACGGGTCTGGCGACGGTGTGCAGGCGCGGGTCGGGGTAGCGCAGGATGTGTAGCTTGGCCATGGTCGTGGATTGGAACGCGGCGCGTCAGGCGCCTCTTGGCGGTGTGGAAAAGGCGCAACACTGGCGCTGTGGAGGTGACACAACGCCGCAAGCCGTGACAGGCCTCACACCTGCCCGTGCGCCGGGCCACTTTCGTTGCGATATCAAGGGTTTAGGGGCAGAATCTGTGAAACTGATTGAGGATTTTCGTCGAACTGCGGCCGGCTTGGCGCATTTGGCTCAGTAACCCCCTCGCACGAGCCGAAAAGGCAGGTGTGTGTCCTCCGAGAGATTCTCACATGACCCGTCGTGATCGATCCGCTTCTCACATGCGCCGGACTGTCGGCGTCGTGTCCACGAGCCTGGCAGCGCTCGGCGCGCTCGGCTGGCTCGCCCCCGCGCAGGCGGCCGACTTTCCCGTCACGACGCAGCAGCGCGGCACGGCCCAGAAGGTGGCCCAGGATGGCGTGCCGCTGTCCGAACTGGCCGCGAACGCGCCCGACTCCTACACGGTGAAGTCGCGCGACACACTGTGGGGCATCTCGCGGTTTTTCCTCAAGAGCCCGTGGCGCTGGCCCGAGCTCTGGGGCATGAACATGGATCAGATCCGCAACCCGCACCTGATCTACCCAGGCCAGGTGTTGTACCTCGACAAGACCGGTGGCCGCGCGCGCTTGCGCATGGGCCAGCAGCTCGGGCCGGACGGCAGCGGCAGGCTGTCGCCGCGCATCCGGTCGTCGGCGGTGGGTGACGGCGCGCTGGCGTCGATCCCGTTCGACCTGATCGAGCCGTTCCTGACGGAAGCGGTGATCTTCCAGACCAACGAGCTGGAGAAATCGCCGCGCATCGTCGCCACGCAGGCCGGCCGCTCGCTGCTGTCGCGCGGTGACCTCGCCTACGTGCGCGGCGAATTGACCGGCAACGACTACCGCATCTTCCGCGAACCCAAGCCGCTGCTCGACCCGACGACGCGCGAAGTCCTGGGCTACGAAGCCACCTATGTCGGCGCTGCCGAGTACACGCGTCTGGGCGAAACCCGCACCGATGCCGCCGGCAAGACCGAGATCGTGCCGGCGACGTTCACGGTCACGGCCATCAAGCAGGAAGCCGGCGTCGGCGACCGACTGGCGCTGGTGCCGTCACGCGAGTTCACCAACTACTCGCCGCACGCGCCGCAAAGCGCGATGGACGGCCAGATCGTCTCGATCTATGGCGACGGGCTGACGGCCGGGCAGAACCAGATCGTCGCACTGAACCGCGGCGCCAGCCAGGGCATGGAGCGGGGCCATGTGCTGGCGCTGCTCCGCAACGGCGAGCGGATCACCGACCGTACCGACCCGGGCCGTCCGGTGATCAAGCTGCCCGACGAGCGGCATGGGCTGCTGTTCGTGTTCCGCGTGTTCGACAAGATGTCGTACGCGCTGATCCTGTCGGTGAAAGACCCGGTGCAGGCCGGCGATCGCTTCACTCAGCCCTGACCTGCCGGGCGCCGCCCGGCCGCCTCTCCGGTGATCGACAGCCGCGAACTCGGCGCCTGGCTGCGCCTGACCGAAACGCCGCAATTGGGGCGCGAATCGGCGCGCAAGCTGCTGGCTGCGTTCGGATCACCGCACGCGGTGATCGCGGCAACGACCGCGGCGCGCGCCGGCGTCATCGGCGCAGTGCCGGCAACGGCGCTGGCCCGCGAACCCGACACGCTCGCTGCGCTCTTCGAGACCACCGTGGCCTGGCTGGCCGCTGCCGATGCCGGCGAGCGTGACGTCATTCCGCTGGGCGACCCGCGCTACCCGAACGCCCTCCTCGAAGCGCCGGATCCCCCGCTGCTGCTCTACGTGCAGGGGCGCATCGAGCTGCTTCGGGCCGAATCGATCGCCATCGTCGGCAGCCGCAGCCCGACGCCACAAGGCACCGACAACGCGCGTGCCTTTGCCAGCCACCTGAGCCACGGCGGCCTCACGATCGTGTCGGGGTTGGCGATGGGCGTTGATGCCGCCGCCCACGCGGGTGCGCTGGAGGGCGCCGCGAGCACCGTCGCCGTGGTCGGCACCGGACTCGACCAGATCTACCCCAAACGCAATCTGGCCCTCGGACGGCGCATTGCCTTTGAGGGATTGGTCGTGAGCGAGTATTCACTTGGGATGCCACCGCTGTCGGTCAACTTCCCGCGTCGCAACCGCATCATCGCGGGACTCGCACGCGGCACGCTGGTGGTCGAGGCAACGCTGCAGTCGGGTTCGCTGATCACCGCCCGGATGGCCAACGAGGCCGGGCGCGAAGTCTTCGCGATCCCCGGCTCGATCCACTCGCCGCAATCCCGCGGCTGCCATGCGCTGATCAAGCAGGGGGCCAAGCTTGTCGAGACCGCGCAGGACATTCTCGAAGAGCTGAGCTGGCCTCAGGCGGCGGACGCGACATCAACCGCGGCAGACACCCCGCCCGGCACCGACCCACTGCTCGACGCACTTGGCTTCGATCCGGTGACGCTCGATGCGCTGGTGGCCCGCACCGGCGCATCGGCCGCCGAACTCAGCGTGCGCCTGCTCGATCTTGAGCTCGACGGACAGGTCGCACGCCTGCCCGGGCAATTGTTCCAGCGTCAGCCGCGTGGCTGAGGGCGCTGCGGTATAGTGGTTTCATGTTCGATGTGCTCGTGTACCTGTACGAAAACTACTGGCGGCCCGATGCCTG
>JBDUAG010000574.1:0-3138 GCA_040004785.1 Burkholderiales bacterium
AGCGCATCGGCGCAGGTCGTGCTGTCGGGCACGGTCGGGCCGCTGCCGATGACCTGCGGCGCATCGCCCGGCACGTCGCTGATCAGCAGGGTGACGACTTGCGCCGGTGCGCACATCGCGGCCAGCCGGCCGCCCTTGATCGCGGAGAGGTGCTTGCGCACGCAGTTCATCTCGTCGATCGCAGCACCGCTCTTCAAGAGCGCCTTGTTGATCGCCTGCTTCTCTTCGAGCGTGATGCCGTCGGCGGGCATCGCCATCAGCGAAGAGGCACCGCCGGAGATCAGGCACAGCACGAGGTCGTCCTTCGTCAGGCCCTTGGTCAGTTCGGCGATGCGCTTCGCGGCACGGCGGCCGGCATCATCGGGCACCGGGTGTGCGGCCTCGACGACTTCGATGCGACCGGGGCGCGCCTTGTAGGCGGGCGGCACGTAGTCGTAGCGCGTGACGACCAGGCCCGACATCGGCGCGTCCTTCGGCCACAGCGCATCGACCGCCGTGGCCATCGAGCCACCCGCCTTGCCGGCACCCAGCACCAGCGTGCGGCCCTTCGGCGGCGGCGGCAGGAAGGCGGCCGTCTCGGGCCCCGGCACGGCCTGCGCCACCGCCGCATGGAAGAGCGCCAGCAGAAAGCCGCGCGGGTCGGTGTGGGGCGAAGGCAAGCTCATGCAAGGGGTTCCCGGGTTGTGGTCAGGCCTTCGGATCCGGCGCGACTGTGTGATCGGCCATCAGTTCGAGCGCCCGCACCAGTGCGGAGTGATCGAGATCCTGCATGCCGTTCGCGGCACAGGCCTGCATCAATTGTGCGGCACCCGCGGTCTGCGGCAGCGCCACGCCGAGCGCACGTGCTCCGCTCAGCGCCAGGTTCAGGTCCTTCTGGTGCAGGCCGATGCGGAAGCCCGGCGCGAACGTGCGCTTGATCATGCGCTCGCCGTGCACCTCGAGGATGCGGCTCGCCGCGAAGCCGCCCATCAGCGCCTGGCGCACCTTGGCCGGGTCGGCGCCGGCCTTGCTTGCGAACAGCAGCGCCTCGCCGACGGCGGCGATGTTGAGCGCAACGATGATCTGGTTCGCGACCTTCGTGGTCTGACCGTCGCCGTTGCCGCCGACCAACGTGATGTTCTTGCCCATCAGCTCGAACAGCGGCTTGACGAGCGCGAACGCCGCCTCCGGCCCGCCGACCATGATGGTCAGCGAGCCTGCCTTGGCGCCGACTTCGCCGCCCGAGACCGGCGCGTCGAGGTAGTCGCAGCCGAGCGCATTGATCTTCTTCGCGAACTCCTTGGTCTCGATCGGCGAGATCGAGCTCATGTCCACGACGGTCTTGCCCTTGCTGAGGCCGGCGGCCACGCCGCCCTCGTTGAACAGCACCGCCGCCACGTCCGGCGTGTCGGGCACCATGATGAAGATGATGTCGGCGCGCTCGGCCACGCCCTTGGCGTTGGTGCAGACCGTCGCGCCGCCCTCGCCGATCTCGGGCGCGACCTTGCCGACCGTGAACACGAACAGCTGGTGCCCGGCCTTGATCAGGTGGCTCGCCATCGGCGTGCCCATGATGCCCAGGCCGATGAAGCCGAGCTTGAGGGGGGTGGTGGTCATGGTGTCGAATCCTTATGCGTTCTTGAGCCAGCCGAGGCCGGCTTCGGTGGTGGTCGCCGGCTTGTACTCGCAGCCGATCCAGCCGGTGTAGCCGATGCGGTCGAGCGCCTTGAAGACGAAGTCGTAGTTGATCTCGCCGCTGCCCGGCTCGTTGCGCCCCGGGTTGTCGGCGAGCTGGATGTGCGCGATGCGCGCGAGGTGCTTGGTCATCGTCGCGACGAGTTCGCCTTCCATGCGCTGCGCGTGGTAGATGTCGTACTGCACGAACAGGTTGTCGGAACCGACTTCGTCGATCAATGCCAGCGCCTGCGCGGTGTAGTTCAGGTAGAAACCGGGGATGTCGTAGGTGTTGATCGGCTCCATCACCAGCTTGACGCCGACCTTCTTCAGCTCTGCGGCCGCAAAGCGCAGGTTGCCGACGAAGGTGTCGCGGATCGTCTCGTCGCTGAACCCCTGCGGCTTCTTACCCGCCAGGCAGTTGACCTGCGGTGCGCCGAGCGCGGTGCCGTACTCGATCGCCCGCGCCACACCTTCGCGAAACTCGCCGATGCGATCGGGCAGGCAGGCAATGCCGCGCTCGCCACCATCCCAGTTGCCGGCGGGCAGGTTGTGCAGCACCAGCGTGAGGCCGTTCGCGCTGAGGCGGTCCTTCAGGTCGACGATCGAGTACGGGTACGGGAACAGGAACTCCACCGCCTTGAAGCCGGCCTTGGCGGCGCGTTCGAAGCGGTCGAGAAACGGCACCTCGTTGAAGAGCATCGTGAGGTTGGCGGCGAAACGGGGCATCGTGATTCCTTGGGTCGGTGATCGGGCGAATTTAATCGAGAAGGCCGACCGCGGTGGGCGCATCGGCCGGCCCGGTGGCCAGCTCCTCGAACTCGTTGATCGCATCGATCTCGGTACCCATCGAGATGTTGGTGACGCGCTCGAGCATCACCTCGATCACGACCGGCACCTTGAACTCGACCATCCACTTCTCGGCCTGCTGGATCGCCGGGGCGATCTCGGCCTGCTTGTAGACGCGCACGAACTTGCAGCCCAGGCCGGTGACGACCTTCTCGTGGTCCACGCCGTAGCCTTCCATGTGCGGGGCGTTGACGTTGTCGAAGCCGAGCTGCACGCAGTAGTCCATGCTGAAACCGCGCTGGCTCTGGCGGATCAGGCCGAGGTAGGAGTTGTTCACCACCATGTGGATGTACGGCAGCTTGAACTGCGCACCCACCGCGAGCTCTTCGATCATGAACTGGAAGTCATAGTCACCCGACAGCGCGACGATCTTGCGTGTCGGATCTGCCACGCGCACGCCCAAGGCGGCCGGGATCGTCCAGCCCAGCGGGCCGGCCTGGCCGCAGTTGATCCATTGGCGCGGGCCGAACACATGCAGGAACTGCGCACCGGCGATCTGGCTCAGGCCGATCGTCGACACATACGTCGTGCCGCGCTCGAAGTTGTTGTTCATGCACTGGTAGACGCGCTGCGGCTTCATCGGCACGGTGTCGATGTTGGTCTTGCGCAGCATCGTGCGCTTGCGCTCGCGGCATT
>JBDUAG010000575.1:0-3136 GCA_040004785.1 Burkholderiales bacterium
TCGTGGCTCACGGTCGTGATGTAGCGGCTCTTGGCCTGGTTGGCGAGCTCGGCCTGGCGCTTGGCCTGCTGCAATTTCTCGTCGGTGCGGCGGTGCGATTCGATCTCGCGCCGCAGCACCTGCGTCTGCTCGTTCAGTGCCTGGGTCTGACGGTTGGATTCTTCCTGCGCCACCTGGCGGCTCTTGTGCGTCAGCACCAGCCACCACGCGACGATGCCGCTGACCAGCAGCAGCGCGGCGAAGGCCTTGATGAAACCGAGGCGCAGCGCGCCCGCCGACGCCACGTCCCCGAGCAGCGGAACGCCCTGGTGATAGAGCATCGCGAACAGGCCGGCCAGCAGCGGCACCACCACCGCCATCAGCAGCAGGTAGTGGCTCAGGCCAGTCTCGAGATAGGGCCACACGCCGCGCGGCAGCACCGCGCGCAGCGCGCCGTTCCATTGCACCGAGAGCCGGGCGTGCGGCTTGCACAGATCGTTGCAGCGCGCGTCCAGTGTGCAGCACAGCGAGCAGATGTCGCCCTGGTAGGCGGGGCAATGGGCGAGGTCGTCGGCCTCGTAGTCGCGTTCACAGATCACGCAGCGGGTCAGGCGCTTGTAGGGGCCTTCGTCTTCAGCGGGTTCGGCAGCCCGGCGAGGTTCGCGTGCCAGGTAGTAGCGGCCCTGCGTGCCCCACGCGATCAGCGGCGAGACGATCAGCGCGGTGACGAGCGCGATCAGCGCCGAGAACGCCTGCGCCATCGGCCCGAGCAGGCCCAGCCACGCGACGATGGACAGCAGCGAGGCCACGCCCATCGCGCCGACGCCGACCGGGTTCACGTCGTACAGGTGCGCGCGCTTGAACTCGATGCCCTTGGGCGACCAGCCCATCGGCTTGTTGATCACCAGGTCGGCGACCACGGCCATCATCCAGCTGATCGCGATGTTCGAGTACAGCCCGAGCACCTTGCCGAGCGCCTGGAACACGTTGAGCTCCATCAGCATCAGCGCGATCGCGGTGTTGAACACCATCCACACGACGCGGCCGGGGTGGCTGTGCGTGAGCCGGGCGAAGAAGTTCGACCACGCGAGCGAGCCGGCGTACGCGTTCGTCACATTGATCTTGAGCTGCGACACGAACACGAACAGCGCGGTGGCCGCGACCGCCAGGCCGTATTGCGAGAACACGGCGTTGTAGGCCACCAGGTACATCTGCGTCGGATCGACCGCGCGATCGGGCGGCACCGCGTAGCCGATCGCGAGGTACGCGAGCAAGGCGCCACTGAGCATCTTCAGCACACCGGGCACGACCCAGCCCGGGCCGCCGATGATGACGCCGGCCCACCAGCGTGCCTTTTGATTGGGTTGCGGCTCGGGCATGAAGCGCAGGTAATCGGCCTGTTCGCCCATCTGCGTGATGAGTGCGATGCCCACCGTCATCGCCGCGCCGAACTTCATCACGTCGAAATCGGCCGGGCGCGCGCCGTCCGGGCCATTGCCGCCGTAGCGCCAGATGTCGGACAGCACCTGCGGGTGCTGATTCAGCACATAGGCCAGCGGCACGATCAGCATCAGCAGCCACAGCGGCTGCGTCCAGACCTGCAGGCGGCTGATCGTCGTCACGCCGTGGGTCACGAGCGGGATCACGAGCAGCGAGCACAGCAGGTAGCCCCAGGCGGGCGGGATGTCGAACGCGAGTTCCATCGCGTAGGCCATGATGGCCGCCTCGAGCGCGAAGAAGATGAAGGTGAAGCTCGCGTAGATCAGCGAGGTGATGGTCGAGCCGATGTAGCCGAAGCCGGCGCCGCGCGTGAGCAGGTCCATGTCCACGCCATGGCGCGCCGCGTAGACGCTGATCGGCCAGCCCGCCAGAAAGATGATCAGGCCGGTGGCCAGGATCGCCCAGAACGCGTTGATGAAGCCGTAGTCGACCAGCAGGGTGCCGCCGACCGCTTCGAGCACCAGGAACGACGCCGCGCCGAACGCGGTGTTCGCCACGCGCAGCGCCGACCACTTGCGGAACGAGCGCGGCGTGAAGCGCAGCGCGTAGTCCTCCATCGTCTCGCGCGCGACCCAGCTGTTGTAGTCGCGGCGCACCTTGACGACCTGCTGCACAGGTTTGGTGCCAGCCGCCGGAGACACCGCCTGGCCGACACGCGGCGAGGCCTCGGCAGTGGTCAGCGGCAAGGTCGGGACGGCGCTCATGAACCGAGTTGGTGCAAGCCCTGTGCCACGCGTGGTACGCCTCCTGCTACCTTCCGTGCATGGAACTGACGCCTCGCGAGAAAGACAAGCTGCTGATCTTCACGGCCGCGCTGCTGGCCGAGCGCCGCAGGGCGCGTGGGTTGAAGCTCAACTACCCGGAAGCCGTCGCGCTGATCAGCGCCGCGATCATGGAAGGCGCGCGCGACGGCAAGAGCGTGGCCGCGCTGATGAGCGAGGGCAAGACCTGGCTGACGCGCGCCGACGTGATGGACGGCGTCGCCGAGCTGATCCCCGAAATCCAGATGGAAGCCACCTTTCCCGATGGCACCAAACTGGTGACCGTGCACCAACCGATTGCGTGAGGCAGCAGCAACATGATCCCTGGCGAACTCCTCACCGACGGCGCTGACCACGAACTCAATCCCGGCCGGCGCACTGCCAGCCTGGTGATCGAGAACACCGGCGACCGGCCGATCCAGGTCGGCTCGCACTACCACTTCGCCGAGACCAACGCGGCACTGCGCTTCGACCGCGCGGCGGCGCGCGGCATGCGGCTGAACATCGCTTCGGGGACCGCGGTGCGCTTCGAGCCGGGCCAGCAGCGCACGGTGGAACTGGTTGACTATGCGGGCGCTCGCACGGTGTATGGCTTCCGCGGCCTCGTGCAAGGCGCGCTATGAAGATCAACCGACGCGCCTATGCCGAGATGTTCGGCCCGACCACCGGCGACCGCGTTCGGCTTGCGGACACCGGCCTGATCGTCGAGGTCGAAAAGGACTTCACACTCGCTGCTGGCGGCTATGGCGAGGAGGTCAAGTTCGGCGGCGGCAAGACGATCCGTGACGGCATGGGCCAGAGCCAGCGGCTTGCTGCCGAAGTCGCCGACACCGTGATCACGAACGCGCTGATCATCGACCACTGGGGCATCGTGAAGGCCGACATCGGCCTGAAGA
>JBDUAG010000080.1:0-10551 GCA_040004785.1 Burkholderiales bacterium
TAGTACAGCACCGCGGTGCTCGCGGTCAGCTCGGCGGCGTGGATGTTGCCGTCGGTCCAGAAGGCCGGTTTGTCGTCGTGCGGGCCGGTGGCGGCGTGGGTCAGCGTCGCGACCCAGATGTCGCGGCCTTCGAAGCTCTTGCCGATCGAGACCACCGAGACGAGGTCGGGGAAGGCATCGGCGTAGTCGAACAGCAAGCGCGTCAGCGCGTCGTAGCGAAGGAAGGTGTCAAAGCGCGGCGTGGGGGCGGCAGGTGCGGTCATGGGGATGAAGTGTCGCAGCCTTGACAGGCGGCGCCAAGCGCCGCAAATGCAAAGCTTCACTGGCCCTTGAACAGCCCCTGGAAATGCCGCGACACCGGCAGCTTCTCGGGGCGGCCGCGCAGGCTCAGCACCATGCTGCCTTCGTCGATGCGCAGCGCGCTCGCGATGTGACGCTGGCTCACGATCACCGAGCGGTGCACCTGCCAGAAGCGCGCCGGGTCGAGCTGGGCGAGCAGCTCCTTCAGCGGCGTGCGGATCAGCACCTCGCCGTCGCCTTCGGCATTGGCGTAGACGACGCGCGTGTAGCGCGTGTCGGACTCGAAGTAGACGACATCCTCGACCCGCACCAGCCGCACCTCCTTGCCGACGCCAGCCTGCAGCACCTCGAGCGGCGCGGGCCTGCGCGCCTGGCCGACGAGCTGGTCGAGCAGCCGCTGCAGTTCGCCGCTGGCGCCGGCCGGCGCCGCGATGCGCGCCTGCACGCGCGCCACCGCCTGGCCCAGCCGCACCACCTCGACGGGCTTCATCACATAGTCGACCGCGCCGGCATCGAACGCGGCCAGCGCGTGGTCGCCGTGGGCGCTGACGAATACCACCTGGGCCTTGCCGGCGATGCGCTGCGCGACGTCGATGCCGGTCAGCCCGGGCATGCGCACATCGAGGAAGCAGACCTGCGGCTCGTGCTCGAGGAAGGCGTCCCAGGCATCGACACCGTTGACGCAGGTGGCGACCACCTCGAGCCCGGGCCACGCGCTGCGCAGCGCGAGCAGCAGCTGCGCGCGCGGGGCTTCCTCGTCGTCGGCGATCAGGGCGGTGGGCATGGCTCAGTCTGCACCAAGCAGGCGCAGGCAGGCCTGCGCGCCGGGGCCGCTTTCGCGCGCGCTCAAGGTCAGCGTGGCGCGGGCGCCGAACTGGTGGCGCAGCCGCTCGCGGCTGTTGGCCAGGCCGACGCCGTCGATCACCGCAGCGGCGCCCAGACCGGCGCCGTCGTCGAGCACGCGCAGATCGAAGCTGCCGGCGTCCATGCGCGCGACGATGCGCACTTCGCCACCGCGAAGCTGAGGCTCGATGCCGTGGCCGATCGCGTTCTCGATCAGCGTGATCAGCAGCCCCGGCGGCAACACTTGCGCGGCGCAGGCGGGCGCGATGTCGATCGCGAACCGCAGCCGCTCGCCGAGACGCGCCTGCATGATCGCGAGGTAGTGCGTCGCCATCGCGCACTCTTCACCGAGCGTGACCTCCGGCTTCATCATCAGCTCGGTCGAGCCGCGCAGGAAGGAGGTCAGGAACGCAGCAGCGGCGCGGCGCGCGCGTCGCCCACATCGACCCAGTGCTGCAGCGCGGCCAGCGTGTTGAACAGGAAGTGCGGCTGGATCTGCGCCTGCAGCAGGCGCAGCTGCGCCTCGGCGAGCTCGCAGGCAGCGGCGTCGCGCTCCTGCTCGAGACGCGTGCGCTGCAGCTCGCGCTGCAGGTACTGGCGCCGCGCCGCGGTGGCCACCCACGCCACCAGCATCATGCCCAGGCCGGCCATCAGCTGGAACGGCGTGGCGCGCCACAGCGCCGCCAGCGCGGTGTGCAGCCACTGCGCGGCGGAGCGCGCGTCGTCGTGGCTGCCGACGAGGATGCTGGAGAGCGCGCCGGCGTAGGTGCCGAGCATCATCAGGCCGGCGATGCCCCACATCTTGCGGGCGTTGAAGCGCTCGGGTGTCAGCCAGCCGCCGAGCGCGAAGAACACGAAGCCGGACAGGATCGCGAGCGACAGCAGCACGGCGGCCACCCACGAGGCACCGGCCGAGTGCAGGCCGATCGTGCCGGCTGCGGCCACCAGGCCGAAGCCCAGCCACACGCCCCAGCCGCGCCGGCTGTAGAGCAGCCGGTCGATGGCCCGCGCCTGCTCACGCGCCTCGGGCGGCAGGCGCAGGTAGTATTTTTCGGCCCAGCCGAAGTACCAGCGCTGCAGGCGGTTGAGCTCGGTGGCGGAGGACATCGGCGCAGTGTAGGAGCACGCGGCGCGGGCCGCGCGCCGATGCGGCGAATGGCGGGCGGCGTGGGCGAACGGCGCTCAGGCGCGCACCAGTGGTGCCCCGTCCACGAACACGCGCAGCTCGCCGGGGGCGAAAGCGACCCAGGCCTCGTCGCGCGTCAGCGGCTCGGTGACGATCACGGCGACGCGGTCGCGCTCGGTCGTGTGCCGGGCGAAGTCGACCGTCACGTCCTCGTCGTGCAGCGAGGCCCGCGCGAACGGGTGCTGGCGCACCAGGTGGTGCAGGTTCGTCGAGCAGTGCGCCCACAGGGCCTGGCCGTTGCTGAGCATGAAGTTGAAGGTGCCGTGCGCGGCCGGCACCGGCGCGAGCTCGCGCAGGGTGGCGGTGAGCTCTTCGATTGACGGCACGGTGGCATGTGCCTTCGCGAGCTCCTGCATCAACCAGCAGAAGGCACGCTCGCTGTCGGTCTCGCCGACCGGGCGGAACGCGCCATGCAGGCGCGGCGCGAAGCCCTTCAGGTCACCGTTGTGCGCGAACACCCAGTAGCGGCCCCACAGCTCGCGCACGAACGGGTGCGTGTTCGCGAGCGTCACGCTGCCCTGCGTGGCCTTGCGGATGTGGGCGATGATGTTCTGGCTGCGGATCGGGTAGCGTCGCACCATCTCGGCCACCGGCGACGCGCGCGCGCTCTGCGCATCGACCATCAGGCGCACGCCGGCGCCCTCAAAGAACGCAATGCCGAAGCCATCCTTGTGCTCCTCGGCGCGGGTCGCGAAACCGGTGAAGCTGAACATCACGTCGGTCGGCGTGTTGGCGTTCATGCCGAGGAGCTGGCACATGGCGTCGCGTCGAGTTCAGTCCAGGAACAGCCTGCGGAAGCCCTTGAAGCTCATCAGGTTGCCGGGGTTGCTGGTTTCGTTGAGCACGCCGCTCATGCGGCGCACGATGCCGGGGTTCTTCTTGGCGCGCCAGATCAGCAGGTCGGTGATCCACGGGTGGCGGTTCACGCTGTTGGCGCGCTGGTAGAGCTCGAAGCGCGGCTTCAGCGCGAACAGCCTGGCCTCGTAGCCCGCACGCGCGGGCGCATCGGCGGCGCCGCCGAGAATCGCCTCGGCCGCGAGGATGCCGGTCTCCATCGCCTTGCCGATGCCCTCGCCGCTGAACGAATAGGTGCTTCCGGCGGCTTCACCGGCAACGATCAAGCCCGGCCGCGTGAAGCGCGCGCCTTCGAGCGTGCAGCGCAGCGGCGCGCCCTTCATGGCACCGAGCAAGGTACCGCCTTCCATCAGCTCACGCGCCGGCGCGTAGGCACGCTTGAAGTCATCCATCACCTGGCGCAGGTTCAGCTCGCGCTTGGCCAGCTTGCCGCTGCGCGTGGCAGTGTGGCTGTCGGCGATGCCGACGCCGATGTTGAAGACGCCGTCGCGGCACGGGAAGATCCAGCCGTAGCCCGGCGTCACCGCGCGGTGCCAGACGACCTCGAGCTTGTCGATGCGGCCGACCATCGCATCGTTCTTCACATAGCCGCGCAGCGCCACGCCGCTCGGCGTCGTGCGCGTTGACATGCCCGCCGCCATCAGCGCCTGCGGCACCGCGCCGCTGGCGAGCACGACCCAGCGGGCGCGCAGCTCGCGGGTCGCCTCACCGTGTTGCAGCCGGGCACCCACCACCACGCCACGCTCTTCGATCGGCACCATGAAGCGCACCGGCGCGAACATGCGTGCCCCCGCAGCCACCGCGGCGCGGCACAGGATCAGGTCGAGTTCCTTGCGCGGCAGCACCGCGAGCGCGCCCGGCACGTCGATGCGCCCACCGCGCGGCCCGATGCAGCCGACGAAGCCACTGGGCTGGGCCTGCGCCATCACCTCGTCGAGCACGCCGAGCTTGCGCAGGGCGTTGTGCGCATCGGGGATCAGGCCGTCGCCGCAGATCTTGTCGCGCGGGAACGCATGCTGGTCGATCAGGACCACGTCGTGGCCGGCGCGCGCCAGCGTGATGGCCGCCGCGCTGCCGGCCGGGCCGGCACCGATGACGAGGACGTCGCAGGTCGCGGGAAGGGTATCGATGTCGAGGTTCATGCGCCGATTTTAGGGAACCGGCCCGGAGAGTCGGCTCCCACCACCCATGCGCATCGCCGCGATCACGGCGCACGCGGTGATCGCGCCGACCAGCAGGAAGGTTTCGTGGAAGCCGTGCACCGCGTCGGCGGGCTGCGCCTGCAGGCGCCATTCGAGCACGATGCCGACGAGGCTGATGCCGACCGCACCGCCGAGCTGGCGCATGAAGTTAATCGTGCTCGCGCCATGCGGGATGAAGCCGTCGGGCAGGCCGCGCATCGCACCGAGGTTGAGCGAGGGCAGCACGCAGCCCAGGCCGATCCGGCCGACCACAGCCCACAGCGTGATCCAGATCAGCGCGGTCGTCGGCCCGACCGTCAGCATCAACAGGAACGAGGCCGCGAGCAGCAGCAGGCCGGCCGCGACGATGCGGTTGATCGGCAGACGATCGACGAGCCGGCTCGCCACCGGAATGGTCAATGCAAGCACGAAGCCGGCCGGCAGCAGCACTGCGCCGGCCTGGCTCGGCGGCAGCTTCAGCGCGAGCTGCATGAACACGGGCACGAGGTAGGTCGAGCCGAACAGCGCCATGCCGTAGATGAACGCGACCACGCTGCCCATCGAGAAGGCCTGGTGGTTGAACAAGCGCAGCTCCATCAGCGGTTGCGCCGCGCGGCGCTGGTAGACGACGAAGCCCGCCAGCGCGGCCGCGCTCAACGCCAGCAGCGCGTAGCCGAGCCGCTTGTCGTCGCCGTGCAACTCGACCATGCCGTTGAGCAGCGCGAGCAGCACGAGTGCGATCAGCGCCAGGCCGCGCACATCCAGACTTGCGCCGTCGCGGGCGGGCGCGGCATCGCCAGGCCCGCTGAGCGGCAGAAAGCGCCGTGCCAGCAATACGGCGGCGACACAGAACGGTGCCACGACGAAGAAGATCGAACGCCAGCCGAACCATTCGACCAGCACGCCGCCCAGACTCGGCCCGATCGCCGGCGCCAGCACCACGCCGAAGCCGAAGATGCCCATCGCCCGGCCACGCTCGTGCGGCTCGAACGCACGCATCACGATGATGGCCGGGATCGGCTGCAGCACGCCGGCCGCGAGACCTTCGACGACCCGCATCGCCAGCACCAGCCCGAACCACGCACTGAGGCCCCCGAAGACGCCGCCGGCCAGCAGCAACCCCACCGCGCCGACGTAGGTGCGGCGGTACCCGTAGCGGCCGAGCAACCAGGGCGTGGTCAGCATCGACAAGGTCATCGCCGCCATGAAGCCGGCCGAGAGCCACTGTGCGCGCTCCTGGCCGAGGTGGAAGACGCGGCTCATGTCGGGCACCGCGACGTTGATGATCGTCGAGGCCATGATCGACGCCATCGTGCCGACCATCACCGTCAGCAGCACCCACCAGCGGTAGCGCGCGCCGAAGCGCTGCTCGAGCGCCGCACGGCTGTGGGGATGCGGCGCCTCGGTCATCGGCGCGGGATGATCACCACAGCGACACCCGATCGGCCGGTGCGAGGTACATCCGATCGCCCGGCTTGACGCCGAAGGCGGTGTAGAAAGCCGGGTGGTTGCGCAGCGGGCCGATGACCCGGGCGTCGTCCGGTGCGTGCGGGTCGGACTTGATCTGTGCCAGCAGCGCGGCAGGGCGGGTCTTGCCGCGCCCGCTCTGCGCGAAGGCGTAGAAGAAGCGCTGGTCGCCCGTCAGGCCGTCGATCACGGGCGAGGGCTTGCCGCCGAGCGAACGTTGCCAGGCCTTGTAGGCCATCACCAGGCCGGCGTTGTCGGCGATGTTCTCGCCCAGCGTGAGCTCGCCGTTGACGTGGTAGTTCGGCGGCACCGCGACGAACGCCGAATACTGCCTGACGAGCGCCGCGGTCTTGGCCTTGAAGCGCGCCTTGTCCTGCGGCGTCCACCAGTCGCGCAGGTTGCCGTCGCCGTCGTACTGGGCGCCTTCATCGTCGAAGCCGTGGCTGATCTCGTGGCCGATGGTCGCGCCGATGGCGCCGTAGTTGGCGGCGTCGTCGGCGTCGGGGATGAAGCTCGGCGCCTGCAGGTACCCGGACGGGAACACGATCTCGTTCATCGAGGCGTCGTAGAACGCGTTGACGGTCTGCGGCGGAAGGGCCCATTCTTCACGTTCGATCGGCTTGCCGAGCTTGGCGATCTGGCGCCCATCCTCGAAGCGGCGTGCACGCATCACGTTGCCGGCCAGGTCATCGCGTTGAATGGCGAGCGCCGAGTAGTCGATCCAGCGCGTCGGGTAGCCGACCTTGACGCTGAACTTGGCGAGCTTGGCCAGCGCCTGCTGGCGCGTCTCGGGGCTCATCCATTCGAGCGTGGTGATGCTCTCGCGGTAGGTGGCCAGCAGGTTCGCGACCATGGCCTCCACGCGCTGCTTGCTCTGCGGCGGGAAGTGCCGCTCGACGTAGAGCTTGCCGACGATCTCGCCCATGGCTTCGTTGACGAGGCGCACGCCGATTTTCCAGCGTGGGCGATTCTTCGTCGTGCCCTCGAGCACACCGCCGACGAAGCCGAAGCGCGCGTCGACGAACGGCTGGCTGAGGTACGGCGCGAAGCCGTCGAGCAGTCGGCTGCGCGCGTAGGCCTTCCAGGTGGCGAGCGGCACCGAAGCCAGCAGCGGGCTCAAGCCCCGCAGGTAGCTGGGCTGGCGCACCAGCACGTCGGGCGTCTTGCCCTGGAGACCGGCGGTGGCGAGGTAGCTGCCCCAGTTCCACTCGGGCGCGAGCGCGGGCAGGTCGGCGAGCGCGACCGGGTTGTAGGCCTTCAGCGGATCGCGGTTCTCGACCGGGTCCCATTGCACGTGCGCGATGCCGGTCTCGAGCGCCAGGATGGCGCGCGCCGCAGGCTCACTGGCGTGCGCGCTGCGGCCGTCGGCCAGCGCCAGCAGTTGCGCAAGGTAGCTGACGTACTTCGCGCGCACCGCGCGGAACTTCGGGTCGCCGAGCTTCAGGTAGTAGTCGCGCGTTGGCAGGCCGAGGCCGCCCTGCGACAACGCCGGCACGTAGCGCGTGGCGTCGCGGTCGTCCTGCCCGATGTTCAGGCCCACGGGCGTGTCGATGCCGAGCTGGCCGAGGCGCGCGAACACGGCGGCCAGGCCGGCGGGGTCGGTCACCGCGTCGATGGCGCCAAGCTCGGCGGCCAGCGGCTTCGCGCCGAGCCGGTTGACCGCGGCCTCGTCCATGAAGCTCGCGTACAGATCACCGGCCTTCTTCGCCTCGATATCGTCGTTGCGGGTCTGCCCGGCGTCGATCAGCGCGCGCACCTCACGCTCGGTGTTGTCGCGCATCTCCGCGACCGCCCCGATGTAGGCCTTGTCGGGCGGAATGACGGCGCTCTTGAGCCAGCGCCCGTTGGCGTTGAGATAGAAGTCGTCCTGCGCGCGCACGCGCGCATCGATGATGCTGCGCTCGATGCCGCTGGTCGGCTCGGCGTGCGCCGGCGCAGGGATGAACAGGGTGGAGGCGGTGAACAGGGCGACCGCCCCGAGCAGGGCGGGCATCGATCTCGACAGTCTCAAAGGATCTCCTCGGGCCGACCGGGTGGGTCGCGTTTCAGGTCGCGCCGGGTGGGCGCGCGCTGAGACTTTACCCGCCCGCCTTCACCTTCAGCCGCCACGCATGCAGCAGCGGTTCGGTGTAGCCGTTCGGCTGTGCCAGGCCCTTGAAGACCAGATCGCTCGCCGCCCGGTAGGCCGCGCCGTCGAAGTTGCCGACCATCTTCGTGTAGGCCGGGTCACCCGAGTTCTGGTAGTCCACGATCGCGGCCATGCGCTCGAACGTGGCCTTCACCTGCTTGGGCGTGGTCACGCCGTGCAGCAGCCAGTTGGCGATGTGCTGGCTGCTGATGCGCAGCGTCGCGCGGTCTTCCATCAGGCCGACGTTGTGGATGTCGGGCACTTTGGAGCAGCCGACGCCCTGGTCGATCCAGCGCGACACATAACCCAGGATGCCCTGGACGTTGTTGTCCAGTTCCTGCTGCACTTCGGCCGGCGTCCAGAACGGCACCAGCGCGACCGGGATCTGCAGGATCGCGTCGAGCAGCTTGTCCTCGAGCAGCTTGGCGTTGGAACCGTGCGCGAACTCGTCCAGGCTCTTCTGCAAGGCGGCGACATCGACCTGGTGGTAGTGCAGCGCATGCAGCGTCGCGGCGGTCGGGCTCGGCACCCAGGCGGTGTTGGCGCCGGCCTGCGGATGTGCCAGCTTCTGCTTCATCATGTCGGCCATCAGGTCGGGCATGGCCCACATGCCCTTGCCGATCTGGGCGTGGCCGCGCAGCCCGCACGCCAGGCCGATCTGAACGTTGTTGAACTCGTAGGCGCGCAGCCAGGTGGAGTTCTTCATCAGCGGCTTGCGCACCATCGGCCCGGCCTGCATCGCGGTGTGCATCTCGTCGCCGGTGCGGTCGAGGAAGCCGGTGTTGATGAAGGCCACGCGATGCTGCGCGGCTTCGATGCAGGCCGCCAGGTTCACGCTGGTGCGCCGCTCCTCGTCCATGATGCCGAGCTTGACGGTGTTCTCCTTCAAGCCCAGCAAGGCCTCGACGCGGCCGAAGAGCTCGGTCGCGAACGCCACCTCGGCCGGGCCGTGCATCTTCGGCTTGACGATGTAGATCGAGCCCTTGCGCGAGTTGCGCAGCGTCTGGCCTTTGGCCGGCTTCAGGTCGTGCAGCGCGATGGTGACCGTGATGACGGCGTCCATGATGCCTTCGTGGATCTCGCTGCCGTCGCCATAGAGGATGGCCGGGTTGGTCATCAGGTGACCGACGTTGCGCACGAACAGCAGCGAGCGCCCCGGCAGCGTGAGCTTGCCGCGCGCCGGGCGCTGGTAGATGCGGTCGGCGTTGAGGCGGCGGACGATGGTCTTGCCGCCCTTGTCGACCTGTTCGGTCAGCGTGCCCTTGAGGATGCCGAGCCAGTTCTCGTAGCCAAGGACCTTGTCGTCGGCGTCGACCGCGGCGACCGAGTCCTCGAGATCGAGAATGGTGGTCAGCGCCGCCTCGACCACCAGGTCGCTCACGCCAGCCGGATCGGTCTTGCCGATGCGCGTGCTGCGGTCGATCTGGATGTCGATGTGGATGCCGTTGTGGCGAAGCAGGATCGACGACGGTGCGGCCTCGCTGCCCTGATAGCCCACGAACGTGGCCGCCTTGGCCAGCTCGGCGGTCGAACCGTCCTGCAGCTTGACGCAGAGCTTGCCCTGGCGCACGAAGTAGAGCGTGCTGTCGATGTGCGAGCCGGTGGCCAGCGGCGCGACGCGGTCCATCACGTAGCGGGCGTATTCGATCACCTTGGCGCCGCGCACCGGGTTGTAGCCGGTGCCCTTCTCGGCGCCGCCGGCTTCGCTGATCACGTCGGTGCCGTAGAGGGCGTCGTAGAGCGAGCCCCAGCGCGCGTTGGCGGCGTTGAGCGCGTAACGGGCATTGAGGATCGGCACCACGAGTTGCGGGCCCGCGAGCGTGGCCAGTTCGTCGTCGACGTTGGCGGTGTCGCATTGCACCGGGCCGGTGGGGTCGATCAGGTAGCCGATGCGCTTCAGGAACGCGCGGTAGGCGGGCATGTCGCCGATCGGCCCCGGATGGGCTTGATGCCAGGCGTCCAGCTCCAGCTGCAGGCGGTCGCGCTCCTTCAGCAGCGCGACGTTCTTGGGGCCGAGGTCGTGGGCGAGGGCGTCGAAGCCTTTCCAGAACGTGGCGCTGTCGATGCCAGTGCCCGGCAGCACCTGTTCTTCGATGAACCGGTGCAGAACGGTGGCAACCTGGAGGCGGTGGGCTGTGGTGCGTGGGGTCATGCGTGAGGTCATGGTCGTTAGCCTGATTCAGGAGGGGAAGAAGTCGAGCACGTCGCGCAGACTGCTGCCGGTGCGCGTGGGCTGGGTGTTGAGCTGTTCGAGCGGCAGATTGGCACGGTTCACCCACAGCGTGGTGTAGCCGGACCAGGTCGCGCCGATCGCGTCCCAGCCGTTGCTGGAGACGAACAGGATATCTTTCGCTGGCAAGTTCAGTGCCTGCGGACCGAGCGCGTAGGCGGCCGGGTCGGTCTTGAATTTGCGCAGCGCGTGCACGCTGATCACGTGCGCGAGAAGGCCCGAAAAGCCGGCGCTCTTGACGGCCACGCCGAGCATCTCCGGGTCGCCGTTGCTGAGGATGCCGGCCGGGACGCCGCGCGCCTTCAGCTCGGCCAGCACCTCGCGGTTCTCGGGGAAGCTGCTGAGGTGCCGGTACTGGTTC
>JBDUAG010000576.1:0-3132 GCA_040004785.1 Burkholderiales bacterium
GAGATGCAGACGCTGGCCTACAACACCTCCAAGACCGCGGTGATCGGCTTCACGCACACGCTGGCCGCCGAATGGGGCAAGTACAACATCAACGTCAACGCGATCTGCCCGGGCTTCTTCATGACGAAGATGGCGGCCGGGCTGATCACGCACCTCGGCGAGGAGAAGATGGCTGCCAAGGCGCCGCTCGGCCGTCTGGGCGACGACGACGACCTGAAGGGCCTCGCGCTGCTGTTCGCGAGCGAGGCCGGCAAGCACATCACCGGGCAGTGGATGGCGGTCGATGGCGGCGTCAGCGTCGTGCTCGGCGCTGCTTGAAAGAACGCTGGTCATGAGTCTGTCCACCGGCGTCTCCGTTCCGTTCGTCGACCATCTCGGCTTCACCTTGGAGCGTTTCGAGGGCGGCGAATCGGAGCTGCACTACACCGCGCTCCCCGAGCACCTGAACAGCTTCAACGTGACCCACGGCGGCGCCTGCATGACCCTGCTCGACGTCACGATGGCGGTGGCGGCACGCAGCGTGCAGAAGGACATGGGCGTGGTCACCATCGAGATGAAGACGAGCTTCATGCGGCCCGCGACCGGCCCGCTGATCGCGAAGGGCCGGCTGATGCACCGCACCGCGACGATGGCGTTCACCGAAGGGACGATCTACGACGTGAAGGGCAGCGCTTGCTCGCATGCGACGGGCACGTTCAAGTACGTCAAGCGGCTGCCGGTGGGCCCCACGGCCGTCAACAAGTTGCAGCCGCCGCTTTCAACCGATTGAATCCAAGGAGTCTTCAATGACCACCAACCAGCAGATCCACCTCGTTTCCCGTCCGACCGCGGAAGCCATCGCCGACAACTTCAAGCTCGTCGAGGCCAGCGTGCCCGATCTGAAGGATGGCGAAGTCCTGGTGCGGCACCACTTCATGAGCCTCGACCCGTACATGCGGGGGCGCATGAACGACGCCAAGAGTTACGCGGTGCCGCAGCCGCTCAACGCGGTCATGCAGGGCGGCACGGTGGGCGAGATCGTCGCGTCGAAGAACGCGGCCTACGCCGTGGGCGACAAGGTCGTCGGCTTCGGCGGCTGGCAGCAGTTCAGCGTCGTCGATGCGAACGTGCCGGGCACGCTGCGCAAGGTCGATACGACGCACATCCCGCTCTCGGCGTATCTCGGCGCGGTCGGCATGCCTGGCGTGACGGCGTGGTACGGCCTGACGCAAATCTGCAAGGCCGGCGCCGGCAAGACCATCGCCGTCAGCGCGGCCAGCGGCGCGGTCGGCAGCGCGGTCGGCCAACTCGCGAAAGCGCGAGGCTGCCGCGCGGTCGGCATTGCCGGTGGCGCCGACAAATGCGGCTACGTGGTGAACGAACTGGGCTTCGATGCCTGCATCGACTACAAAGCGCACAAGGACGCGAAATCGCTCTACGACGCGGTGAAGGACGCGACGCCGGACGGCGTCGACGGCTACTTCGAGAACGTCGGCGGTGCCGTGCTCGACGCGGTGCTGCCGCGCATGAACGCCTTCGGCCGGATTGCGCTGTGCGGGATGATCAGCGGCTACGACGGCGAACCGATTCCGCTGAAGCAGCCGCAGCTGCTGCTGACGAACCGGCTTACGCTCGAAGGCTTCATCGTCAGCGAGCACATGCAGCTCTGGCCGGAGGCACTCAAGGAACTCGGCACGATGGTCGCTACGGCCAAGCTCAAGTACCGCGAGAGCGTGGCGCAAGGCCTGGCCGCGGCGCCCGAGGCCTTCCTGGGCCTGCTCAAGGGTCGCAACTTCGGCAAGCAGGTGGTCAAGCTGGTCTGACCCATGGGCCTCGCCACACATGATGTGACGAACCAGCCTGCGCCGCTGGTCGGTCACAACGTGTACGCGGGCGATCGTGCGCTGCGCGATGCGCTCGCCTTTCATCTGCCGGGCGCCGATGAATCGGCTCGCGTCGCGTTCGGCGCGCTGCTCGGCAGCGAGGCCATGCAGACGCATGCGCGGCTGGCGAACGTCCACAAGCCGTTGTTGCACACGCACGACCGCTTCGGCCACCGCACCGACACGGTCGAGTTCCACCCGAGCTACCACGCGCTGCTCGGTGCAGCCGTCGAGGCTGGCCTGCACGCGACGCCGTGGTCGCGCGGCGCCGGTGCGCACATCGAGCGTGCCGCGGGCTTCGTGATGTTCACGCAACTCGAACCCTCGGTGCTGTGCCCGGTCTCGATGACGTATGCAGTGACGCCCGCGCTGCGCGACAACGCCGCCGTGTTCGGCGACTGGTTCGACAAGCTCGCCAGCACGCGCTACGACCCGCGCCTCGCGTTCGTCGGTACCAAGGCCGGCGTGACGATGGGCATGGGCATGACCGAGAAGCAGGGCGGCTCGGATGTGCGCGCGAACACGACGCGTGCCGAGTACGTCGCAAACGACGCCTGGGGCGCGTGCTATCGACTGACCGGACACAAGTGGTTCTTCTCGGCGCCGATGAGCGATGCGTTCCTGGTGCTCGCGCAGACGGCGGCCGGCCTGGGCTGCTTCTTCCTGCCGCGCGTCTTGCCCGATGGCAGCCTCAACGCGGTCGCGATCCAGCGTTTGAAGGACAAGCTCGGCAACCAGGCCAACGCCAGTTCCGAGGTCGAATTCGACGGCGCGCTCGCGTGGCGCGTCGGCGAGGACGGGCGCGGCATCGCACAGATCCTCGAGATGGGCACGCTGACCCGCCTCGACTGCGCGCTCGGCACGGCTGGGCTGATGCGCGGCGCGGTTTCGCTCGCGCTGCACCACGCGTCGCAGCGCATGGCCTTCGGCAAGCGGCTGGCGGATCAGCCGCTGATGAAGAACGTGCTCGCCGATCTCGCGCTCGAATCCGAAGCCGCGACCGCGCTCGCGATGCGCCTCGCGCGTGCGGTGGACAAGCAGGAAGACCCGTTCGAGACCCTGATGCGGCGTGCGCTCACGCCGGTCGCGAAGTTCTGGATCTGCAAGCGCGGCAGCGCGCTCGCGCAGGAGGCCATGGAATGCCTCGGCGGCAACGGCTACGTCGAGGAGCATGGCGAAGGGCTGATGGCGCGCATCTACCGCGAGATGCCGCTGAATTCGATCTGGGAAGGCGCGGGCAACATCATGGCGCTCGACCTGCTGCGCGCGC
>JBDUAG010000577.1:0-3131 GCA_040004785.1 Burkholderiales bacterium
GGGCATGAACGACCACATCGCCAAGCCGATCGTCGTCGATGAAATGTTCGCCACCTTGGCACGCTGGGTGAAGCCGAAGGGGCCAGTGACCAAGAGCGCAGCCGCTGCGGGCGTGAATGGCGTACCGCAGCCGACCATCGTCGACAGGGCAAGCGGCCTCGCCGGCGCCGGAGGCGACGAGGTGCTGCACCGCCGCATACTGGGCATGTTCCGCGAAAGGGAGGCAGACTTCGTGCAGCGCTTCGGCGCCGCACGCAGCGCGGGCGATGCATCCGCCGCGATGCGCGCCGCCCACGACCTGAAGGGAGAGGCCGGCACGCTCGGCATGCACTCGCTTCAGGAGGCTGCCGCCGCATTGGAGCGAGCTTGCCTGGAGAGCGCACCCGACGCCGACATCGATGACATGGTGCGCAAGGTGTCCCGGCGATATGACGAGGTCATGGACGAACTTCGCGGAACCGAGACCGCCCGAATCTCGTCTGGCGCAAGTTCGCGTTGAAGGCCTGGCTCGGTCGCTGCTCGGCGTCTCGTCGCGAGCGATCTACAGCCCCAGGGACTTCCGGTAGGCGCTTCGCTGCCGTTCGCGTCCGAGACCCAGGGTGATTTCCTCGAAGTCGACTGCAACGGCCTTCAATGCCGCCTCCGCGCTCAACTGCCCGGCCACTGCCTCGCTCAGGTGCACGTCGAGCGCCTGCCAGTAGCTGAAGGCGCCCGGAATGCGCAGGTACGGGAACTGCAGCTTGTTGCTGAAGTTCTCGTAGTAGGCATGGAGATAGTCTCGGACGTCGACCTCGTTCCAGCCTGCATCCAGATAGGTTTTGAGCTGTCCGGTTCCATCGGGCGGCAGAAAGTGAAAAGCGCGCCCGGGGTCGATGCCGTCCCAGCCGCGAACCGCATACACCTTGGATTTCTCCTTGGTCGCCAGCAAGGCGAGCAGATAGTAGGTCGCCCCCGGCGCCTTCGAGTATTTCGAGATCACGCCAGCCCATGACCCACCGGTGGTGTTGCCGACCACATTGGGTAGCGCGGTGGCGACCCACTTGTGGCGCACGACGCTGTAGTACTCGCCGGTGCCGGGCACCGGTGCCGAGCCGATCTTGCCCTTGACCTTGCTGCCCTTGTCCTGCGCCAGCGCGCCCAGATCGCCCCACGTAAAGGTCAGTGCTGCACGCCCCGCAAGAAAGTAGTCCCAGCTTTGGCCGAGATCCCAGTTGCGCATGTCCTTGGGGCCGAACTTGATCAGATCCACCAAAGCCTCGAGCGCGCGCACATGACCCGGACTGGCCACCAGCGGTTTCATGTCTTGAGGATCGAACCAGTACAGCTTCGGATTGTCCGGGCCAATCACGTACGGCGCCGAGAACGACATGAAATGGAACATGCCTTGAGCTCCGACCTTCAGATGCATTGACAGCCCGTGATCGGGCACGCCGTCGGCGTTCAGATCCCGGCCGTTGAAGTACTCGGCCACGTCCCGGAACTGCGCCCATGTCTTCGGCACGTCGAGCGCGTATCCATACTTCTGCCGAAACGCCGCGCTATGTTGCGCGTCTTCCAGCAGGTCGCGCCGGTAGTACATGATTTGACCGTCATGGTCGTTGGCCACCATGTACTTCTTGCCAGCGTAAGAAAGCAGGCTGCGCGGCGCGGGCAGCACGTCGTCGATGCTCCACTTCGGGAAACGTGGTTCCACGAAGTACTTGTCGTACGACATGATGAAGTCGCCGGCAACGAGTTCACCCAGCCACCAAGCACCCGCATACGCAGCGTCGTACTTGCCGACATGGGTGGTCAGATCGGACATGAAGGTGGGAAAGAGGTCCTGGTGCGTGAGTTGAACCAAGTTGAGCTTCGCGCCAGTGGCCTCCTCGAATTCATTCCTGAGTTCGCCAATCGCACCTTCGTTGGCTTCCTTCACGATCAGCATCGTCACGCTCTGCCCCGCGAACGGGCAGTGGCCTGGCTTGCACCGGCCAACGACCCGAGGTGGAATGATGTCGCCGACGTTGACCGTCGATGCTTTGTAGACCTCGGTCTTCGGCTTTGCATCGTCCGCCGAGGCAATCGTTGCGAACGCCGCGAACACCAATCCGGCCCACCGCGATCTTGAACTCATAGTCGTCTCCTGTAGGCTGCTCGGGCTGTCGCGTGCGCGTCCATCCCAACCTTGCCGACTACGGCACATGCATTCTGCGCCGACGCGAGTTCCGCGTGGCGATTCATGCCACTTCGTGAGCAGGAAAGTTGTGGCAGACGAGCCGTTCACGCGGCAGCGACCGGTTGGAATCGCGACAACGATGCCCGCGCCCTCGCCCGGCCGCGTACGCAGATCCAAACGCAGGCTTGGTCAGCCTCGACGACTGCGCCGCGCAGGCGCGGCTCCGCCAGCGACGATTTTGGCGGCGCTCCTGCGCAGGCCTCAGGCCATCGACAGGGCCGTGGCGTTCGAACGTTGTACTGGCAGGTCGTCGAAGCTGATCAGCCGCGCGCCCACGCGCTGCACGGCCAACGTGCGTTCGATCTCTGCGAGATCGCTGGTGATGCGATCGATGCGGCCGGCGCGGCCCAGATGCCAAGCCTGCACCGCGTAGGCGGCTTCAAGCTCGCCGCGCAAGCGCCCGTACTTTCCGATCAGCTGTTCGTTGGTCATCGCCGTGTCCCCTGCTTTGCCGTACGTGAAGTGTCGGAGGGCATCGCCGCGATGCCAATCCGTCGTTCGGGGGGTGTTCAATGGAAAGTTCATCAAGGCTGATGAGAACGCTGCCGATTCGGCGCCCGTTCATACGTGCCGGCGGTCAAGTGCTCGCCAGTTCGCGGTAGAGCGCGATGTACTTCTGCGCCGCCTCGCCCCAAGAGAAATCTTGCGCCATCGCACGCAGCATCAACTGCTTCCAGCGTGCCGGATCGCCGTAGGCCGCGATCGCGCGCTGGACCGCGATGTCCATCGCAGCCGGCGTGGCGGCGTCGAACGAGAAGCCGGTGGCGCGATCGGCCTGCACCGCGTCATCGCTGGCGTCGACCACGGTGTCTGCCAGGCCGCCCACGCGCCTCACCACCGGCAGCGTGCCGTAGCGCAGGCCGTACAGCTGGGTCAGCCCGCAGGGCTCGAAGCGCGACGGCACGAGGATCGC
>JBDUAG010000081.1:0-10518 GCA_040004785.1 Burkholderiales bacterium
CGATGCCGAGCACATCGCCCACTTCCCACGCGGTCTTGCCTTCCATGGTCCAGCGAAGCGCCTCGAGCTCGCGCGGCGTCAGCGAAGGTGCGCCCGGATCGGCAGCGCGGGGCGTCAGGATGCGCTGCGCGGCATCCTGCGCGTGCACGGCGAACAACTGCAGATCGGCAACGACACGCGTCAGTTCGACGGAGTCCTGCGGCACCGGACGATCACGGTCGACGCCCATGAAGAAGTGCCGCCCCTCGGGCATGTGCAGCGCCAGCGCAATGCCGTAGCTGTATCCGAACCGGGCCTGTTCCTCCCACATCTCGCCCAGGCCATCGCGCACGTAGGTGGTCTGATCCCAGATGATCGGCACGCTGCGCTTCTTGCAGTGCTGCATGACAGGATCACGTCGGCCCTTGCCGGGATCCTGGAAGGTGTCCTTGAACGCACGCGGCGTGTTGTCGATCGTGATGAACTCGGCCTCGCCGAGCATGTGGTCGATGACCAGCGTCGCAGAGACAGTCTCGAAGCCGAGACGCCTCGTGAACGCGACCAGCTCCCCCTGGAACTCGTCGCGGCTCCCGCTCTTCATCACTTCCGAGAATCCACCCTGAAGCATGCCGCCCTTTCAGTCGCGACCGCGCACAAACTCACGCGCCGGCGTCGCCGGCGTGCCCACCCTGACAAGGTTTACAGATGGCAAGACGCATTTCCCTCGTCACACTCCGCATATCGATCAGAAAACTGTAGGAGCTCGATCATCGACGCATCGACGATGCCCGCCAGCATGACACCTGCATGGATTGTCTACGCGTGGGCCCCTGTATTGTGGCAGGCAAGCTCCGCGCCACGCCTGCATCTTGTCCATCTCGGCACGAGAGTGTTGACTTTCGGCGACGGCGATGGCCCCTGCACAGGTCAGACGCTGTGGGGCGGCAAGTCCGACGAACGCGCTGCAGGCGTCGCCTGGGACTGGGTCGAGCTGCGCGAGGGCGTCGTCGCGATGGCCGACCCGTTCGGCATGGTCACGAACCTGCGCCTGCTCGACGACCACGGCGAGGCGTTGACCGAAACCCAGGTGGCCCTGCAATTGCATCAGCTCGTTCACGCGCTCCCGTGGCAACACGAAGTGAACCTGGCCCTGCATAAACCGTCCTGAAGTCACGATCATTTGGATACAAATACCGCCGAGTCGAACTTGCCATTAGTATTTACCCGAGTCTTGCACCGCCCACCCTTCCCCCGGACCGGATAAAGACCTAACCTGCATCCAATTCGAGCCGCGGCACAGATCCGGGCCTTCAACACAGTGAGTCGTTGGCGCCATGAAAGAATACCGTCTCGCGGCGTGGCCGCAGCTGAAGTCACCATTCGACAAGATCGCCTATCGGCGCATGCTGAGCGACATGTCCCACCGCCACATGTCGCTGACACAACTGGTTGAGTGCAGCGGAATTCGCCGCCATGAGGTGCGCGGCTTCATCGAGATGCTCGAAGCCGGCGGGCTGATAAAGGAAAGAGAGGCGGCGGCGCCCGATTCGCTGTTCGGATCGTTGCGCCCGCTGGGTGGCTGGCTCAAGCGCGCGCTCGCCGCCGCGACCATCGACCACCGCTGAGTTCGTTCGACGCAGGCGCACCATCCGCGCCGTGAGGGCACCCGCCTGGGGCGCCGCTTCCGCATGCCTTGGCGTGGATGTTGCTGCATTGGCAGCATGGCATCGGTCGAATCATTGCGCATCGTCATCGTGGCACCAGACTCGCTGGTGAGCGATGCTGCCGACCCTGAGGCTCAGGCCGAGATCCTGCGCTCCCGCTCATTGCGCATCGGGCTGTTGCAGAACGGTTGCAACATCGTGGCCGTGCTCCCGGCCGATGTCTTCCTGCCTGAGCGCCTGGCTCAGATCGGCCCCGACATGATCATCGTCGATGCCGAGAGCCAGGCCCGCGATACACTGGAGCACGTCGTGATGGCCACCCGCGACGCGCGCCGCCCGATCGTTCTTTTCACCGAGGACAACGACACGACCCATGTCCGCGATGCGATCGCTGCGGGCGTGACCGCCTATGTGGTGGCCGGCCTCGCACCGGATCGGGTCAAGCCAGTGCTCGATGTGGCACTGGCGCGCTTTCAGCACGAAGAACACTTGCGCCGGGAACTCGCCGACGCGCGCAGCCAGCTCACCGATCGCAAGGTCATCGATCGCGCCAAGGGCTTGCTGATGCAGCGCCAGGGGCTGACCGAAGGGGAGGCCTACGCCCGGCTGCGCAAGACCGCGATGGACAAGGGGCTGAAGCTCGGCGAGGTCGCGCAGCGCATCCTCGATGTGGCCGACCTGCTCGGTTGAAAGGCGCAGGCACGCTCATTGCGTAAGTGCTGTTCGAGGGTCAACGGCGACCCTCGAATCTGATCGCGATGCACCAAAGCGGGTGCATCCACACCGGACGAAGGCGTCCCCACCAGCATGGCCCCAGGGCCGGCTGCGTGCGGACGCCTTTTCGCTTTTTTTGCCTTCCCGAGAGCACTCCCATGAGCACCCTTCCCTTCGCCGAACGAAAGATCAACATGAGCCGCCGAAGCATCATCAAGGCAGCCGCTGCCACCAGTGCCGCAGGCCTGGTGCCCGGGCTGAACACTGCCGTGTACGCGCAGGGCTCCGACAAGCCCGAGAAGGAGGAAGTGCGCATCGGCTTCATCCCGCTGACCGATTGCGCCTCGGTCGTGATGGCCTCGGTGCTGGGCTTCGACAAGAAGTACGGCGTCAAGATCATCCCGACCAAGGAGGCCTCGTGGGCCGGCGTGCGCGACAAGCTCGTCAACGGCGAGCTCGACATGGCGCATGTGCTCTATGGCCTGATCTACGGCGTGCACCTCGGCATCGGCGGCCCGAAGAAGGACATGGCCGTGCTGATGAGCCTGAACAACAACGGCCAGGCGATCTCGCTGTCAAAGGCGCTCGCCGACAAGGGCGCAATCGACGGCCCGTCTCTAGCGAAATTGATGGCGAAGGAAAAGCGCGAATACACCTTCGCCGGCACCTTTCCGACTGGCACGCATACGATGTGGCTGCACTACTGGCTCGCCGCGTCGGGGATCAACCCGCTTAGCGGCGCTAAGCTGATCACCGTGCCGCCCCCGCAAATGGTCGCCAACATGCGCGTCGGCAACATGGACGGCTTCTGCGTCGGTGAGCCTTGGAACCAGCGCGCGATCATCGACGGCATCGGTGTCACGGCGATCACGACCCAGGACATCTGGAAGGATCACCCCGAAAAGACCCTGGGGACCACCGGCGACTTCGTCAAGAAGAACCCCAACACCTGTCGCGCCGTGATGATGGCCGTGCTCGAAGCGAGCCGCTGGATCGACGCCAGCCTGGCCAACAAAATGAAGATGGCCGACACCGTCGCCGAGAAGAGCTACATCAACACCAGCGTCGACGCCATCAACCAGCGCATTCTTGGCCGCTACACGAACGGCATGGGCAAGACCTGGGACGACCCGAACCACATGAAGTTCTTCAACGACGGCGCGGTGAACTTCCCGTACCTCAGCGACGGCATGTGGTTCCTGACGCAGCACAAGCGCTGGGGCCTGTTGAAGGAGCACCCCGACTACCTCGCGGTCGCCACGCAGATCAACCAGATCGATCTGTACAAGCAGGTCGCCAGCGCGATGAAGATCAGCGTCCCCAAGGACGTGATGCGCAGCAGCAAGTTGATGGACGGCGTCATCTGGGACGGCAAGGACCCGAAGAAGTACGCCGACAGTTTCAAAGTCAAAGCCTGACTCCCCTCGCCAACCGACAGGAGGACCGACATGGTTGCCGCCGTATTCCACTCGCCCCGCCAGACCACGCTCGCGATGAAACCCACCCCGAGTGCCGCGTTGAGCAACGCCGCGCCCGCCGTCCCCGCGCCACAACCGGCGGCGCCGCGCAAGCCGTCCTACGATTGGCGCGAACTCGGCGCCAAGGTTCTGCCTCCGGTCCTCGGCATCGCGCTGCTGATCGGCATCTGGGCCTTGCTGACGATGAAGAGCACGACCTTCCCGACGCCGGCGGCCACCTTCGCCGAGGCGGTGAAGGTGTTCTCCGACCCGTTCTACAGCAAGGGCCCGAACGACCAGGGCATCGGCTGGAACATCCTGTTCTCGCTGCAACGGGTGGCGGTGGGCTTCGGTCTGGCGGCGCTGGTGGGCATCCCGATGGGCTTCGTGATCGGCCGCTTCGAGGTCATCGACCGTGCACTGACACCGTTGATCAGCATGCTGCGGCCGGTCTCGCCGCTGGCGTGGCTGCCGATCGGGTTGCTGGTGTTCAAGGCCGCCAACCCGGCCGCGATCTGGACGATTTTCATCTGCTCGATCTGGCCGATGATCATCAACACCGCCGTCGGCGTGCAGCGCGTACCTGTCGACTACCTCAACGTGGCGCGGGTGCTGAACCTGAGCGAGTGGAAGGTCGTCACGAAGATCCTGTTCCCCTCGGTGCTGCCGTACATGCTGACCGGCGTGCGGCTGAGCGTGGGCACGGCCTGGCTCGTGATCGTGGCGGCCGAAATGCTGACCGGCGGCGTGGGCATCGGCTTCTGGGTCTGGGACGAGTGGAACAACCTGAACGTGCCGCACATCCTGATCGCGATCCTCGTGATCGGCGTCGTCGGCATGCTGCTCGAATGGGCGCTGGTGTCGATCGCCAAGCGTTTCAGTTACGACGAAGTCTGAGGAGCCCTCGCCATGAAGAACTTCATTGAAGTGCAGAACGCCGAAATGGTGTTCACCACGAAAAAAGGCCGCTTCCACGCGCTGCGCGAGATCGACCTGACCGTCGCCAAAGGCGAGTTCGTGACGCTGATCGGCCATTCGGGCTGCGGCAAGTCGACGCTGCTGAACCTGATCGCCGGCCTGACGCTGCCGACCAGCGGCGTGCTGTTGTGCGACAACCGCGAGATCGCCGCCCCCGGCCCGGAGCGCGGCGTGGTGTTCCAGAACCACTCGCTGCTGCCCTGGCTCACCTGCTTCGAGAACGTGCACTTGGCGGTTGAGCGCGTGTTCGGCCCGACCGAAAGCAAGGTGCAGCTCGACGCGCGCACCAAGGCCGCACTCGAACTCGTCGGCATGGGCCATGCGTTGACGAAGCGCCCGCACGAGATCTCCGGCGGCATGAAGCAGCGCGTCGGCATCGCGCGCGCGCTGGCGATGGAACCCAAGGTGCTGCTGATGGACGAGCCCTTCGGCGCGCTTGACGCCCTGACCCGCGCGCACCTGCAGGACGAGCTGCTGAAGATCGTCGCCCGCACGCACAGCACGGTGGTGATGGTCACGCACGACGTGGACGAGGCCGTGCTGCTGAGCGACCGTATCGTGATGATGACGAACGGCCCGGCCGCCACGATCGGCGAGATCCTGTCGGTTGACCTCGCACGCCCGCGCGACCGCATCGAACTGGCCGAGGACACGCGCTACGTGCACTACCGCAAGGAAGTGCTCGATTTTCTATACACACGCCACGGGCATGTCGAGAAACAGGTCGCCTGACCGCTATTCGATCAGCAAGCGGTAGCCCACGCCGGTCTCGGTCACGAGGTGGCGCGGCTGCGCTGGATCGTCCTCGAGTTTCTGCCGCAGCTGACCCATGTAGACGCGCAGATAGTGCGTGTGCTCGGAGTGCGACGGGCCCCAGACCTCGCGCAGCAGCATGCGATGCGTCATCACCCGCCCGACGTTGGCGATGAGCACGCCCAGCAGGCGGTACTCGATCGGCGTCAGGTGCACCGGCTCGGTGCCGCGCTGCACGCGCCGTGTGCTGAAGTCGACCAGCACCTTGCCGAAGGCAAAGACCGCGGCGCCCGGGTCGGCCGCCTTCTGGCCGCGGCGCAGCGCCACGCGCACGCGCGCCATCAGTTCGCCGACACCGAAAGGCTTGGTCAGGTAGTCGTCTGCGCCGGCGTCGAGCGCCGCAATCTTGTCCGACTCGTCGGTGCGTGCCGACAGTACGATCACCGCCACCCGCGACCAGCTGCGCAGGTCGCGCAGGTACTCGACGCCATCGCCGTCCGGCAGGCCGAGGTCGAGGATCACCAGCTCGGGCCGGCGCGTGCCGGCCTCGACCAGGCCCTGCTTCATCGTCGAGGCCTCGAACACCTGCCAGTGCTCGGCCTCCAGCGCAGCGCGCACGAAGCGCCGGATCTGTGGCTCGTCCTCGACGATCACGGCGATCGGATGAGGGTCGCTCATGTTGCGCTCGCGTCTTCCGCGACCTCGCCGTCTTCGCTCGCCGGCATGCCCGGCGGCTCGCCGAGCGGCAGCGTGAAGCAAAAGCACGCGCCCGTTTTCGGCGCGCTGCCGGCGGCGGCTTCGACCCAGATGCGGCCTCCGTGCGCCTCGACGATCGCGCGGCAGATCGCCAGACCCAGCCCGACACCCGGCGTTGCAGACTCGCGTTCGCCGCGCGTGAATTTCTCGAACAGCGACTCTTCGCGGCCGGTCGGCAGGCCGGGCCCGTCGTCGCTGACGGTGACGAGCAGATCGGGCGCGACCACGCGCGCCGCGATCGTCACCGTGCTGCCCTTCGGAGTGTATTTGGCCGCGTTCTCGAGCAGGTTGCCGAACACGCGCTCGATCAGCACGGCATCGATGTTGACCAGCGGCAGGCCGGGCGCGAGCTCGGTGCGCGCGTGATGACCGACCAGCGCCGCGCCGACGGATTGCAACGCGCTGCCGACGACCTCCTCGATCGGCTGCCAGTCGCGCTTGAGCTGGACGGTGCCACTTTGCAACCGCGCCATGTCGAGCAAGTTGTTGACCATCGCATTCATGCGCCGCGCCTCGCTGCCGATCGCACGTGCGATCGCCAGCGGGTGCGGCAGCAGCGCCGGCGTGCTGCCCACCAGCGTGTCGGCCAGGCCGTAGAGCGCTGCCAGCGGCGTGCGCAGGTCGTGCGACAGCGCCGACAGCAGCGAGTTGCGCAGCCGCTCGGACTCGATCTGAACGGTGGCGTGCTGCGCCACCTCGACGTAGTGCACCCGCTCCAGCGCGATCGCCGACAGCACCGCGAAGGTCTCCAGCTGCTGGCGCTGCTCCGGCACCAGCAGCAGGCGTGGCTGCTCCGGTTGCAGAGCCAGAACGCCGCGCGTGCGCATCGGCGCCTTCAGCGGCAGGTAGAGCCAGGCGCTGCCCGGCAAGGTGTCGGTGCCCAGGCCGGCGGCCTCACCGTGGTTGAGCGCCCATTGCGCGGTGCCCAGGTCGAGCGTCGCGTCGTGCGCGGCCGAAACCGGCATCTGCAGATGCTCCTGCATGTCGAGCAGGAACACATGCGCGCGACCGCGGAACTCGCGCCCGATCGCGCGCTCGGCGATCTCGACGCACTGCTCGGTCATCAGCACGCTGGACAAATCCCGCGCGACCTCGAACAGCGCGCGTGAGCGCGTCTCGCGGTGCGTCGCGACGCGCGCCTGGTAGCGCAGCCCGGCGGTCAACTGGCCGGTGATCAGGCCGACGGCCAGCATCACCGCGAAGGTCAGCAGGTACTGCACGTCGGAGACCGCGAACGACAGGCGCGGCGAGACGAAGAAGAAGTCGAAGGCCGCCACGTTCAGAAAGGCCGCGAGCACCGCCGGCCCGCGCCCGAAGCGCACCGCGACGCCGACCACCGCGAGCAGGAACACCATCACGATGTTGGCCAGGTCGAAGATGGGCGCGAGCGGCGTGGCGATCAGCGTCGTCGCGCCGCACGCCGCCGCGGCCCAGAGGTAGCCGACGCGGCTGGTCGTGCCGAACTCGTTGTCGGACGCTTCCGCGCGGTCTGCCCTCGGCGATTCAGTGCCGTCGCTTCGTTGCCCTTCGCCGACCTCGATCAAGTCGAACTCGGGCGCGAGCTGCGCGAGCCGGCGCCCCAGCGCCTCGCGCTGCCAGAACCGCCACAGCGCGCGCGGCTCGTTGTGCCCCATCACGACCTTGGACAGGTTGTGGTGCCGCGCATGCTCGACCAGCGCACCCGGCACGTTCTGCGCCGACAGCACCGCGGTCGTCGCACCCAGCTCCTCGGCCAGCTTGATGGTCTGCAGGATGCGCTCGCGCTGCGCGTTCGAGAGTCGCTGCAGCGCCGGCGTCTCGACATACACCGCGTGCCAGGCCACCGCCAACTGCTGAGACAGCCGCGCCGCGCTGCGCACGACATGGTCGTCGCCATCGCGCGGGCCGATGCAGCACAGCAGCGCGGCCTCTGTCTTCCAGACCGGAGCGATCGACTCGTTGACGCGGTAGGCCTGCACGTCGTCCTCGACGCGGTCGGCGGTGCGGCGCAGCGCAAGCTCGCGCAGCGCCATCAGGTTGCCCTTGCGGAAGAAGTTGCGCGCCGCGCGCTCGGCCTGAGCCGGCAGGTAGACCTTGCCGGCCTTCAGGCGCCCGATCAGCTCGTCGGCCGGCGTATCGACCAGCACGACCTCGTCGGCGCGATCGAAGAAGGTGTCGGGCAGCGTTTCGTGCACGCGGATGCCGGTGATGCCGCCGACCACGTCGTTCAGGCTTTCGAGGTGCTGCACGTTCAGCGTGGTGTAGACGGCGATGCCGGCGTCCAGCAGTTCTTCGACGTCCTGCCAGCGCTTCGGGTGGCGCGAGCCGGCAACGTTGCTGTGCGCGAGTTCGTCGACCAGGATCAGCGCCGGTCGCCGCTTCAGCGCGCCGTCGAGGTCGAACTCGGGCAGCGTGCGGCCGCGCCAGCTCAGTTGCGCCGGAGGCAACACGTCCAGCCCCTGCAACTGCGCGGCGGTTTCGACGCGGCCATGGGTTTCGACCACGCCGGCGATCACGTCCAACCCGCTGGCCTTCAGCTGGCGGCCGGCCGCCAGCATCGCGTAGGTCTTGCCGACGCCGGCCGACGAGCCGAAGAAGATGCGCAGTTTGCCGCGTGCCGCGCGCGCTTCTTGGTCGCGCAGCTGCAGCAGCAGTTCGTCGGGGTCGGGGCGCGCGTCGGCCATGCTGCGATCAGACACTACAACCAGCCCGAGCGCCGGAAGCGCCACCACACGAAGCCGCAGGCGCTGGCGATGATGCCGAGCGCGGCTGGGTAGCCCCACTTCAGCTTCAGCTCGGGCATGACCTCGAAGTTCATGCCCCAGATGCCGGCGAACGCGGTCGCCACCGCGAAGATGCCGGCCCAGGCCGCGAGGCGCTTGGTGACCTCGCTCTCTTCGATCGTCACCATCGACAGGTTGACCGCGATCGCGGTGCCGATGGTGTCGCGTATCGTGTCGATCGAGGCGTTGATGCGCTCCAGGTGATCGGCCACGTCGCGAAAGTACTCTTGCGTGTTGACGCAGACCTGTGGTGTGCGGCCACCGTGCAGCTTGCTGAGCACCTCGAGCAGCGGCGCGACCGCGTGCTTGAGCACACCGACCTTGCGCTTGAGCGCATACAGCCGCTCGATGTTCAGGCGCGCCGCGCCCTTCGCGAAGATGCGCTCCTCGATGCTCTCGAGTTCGGCTTCCAGCTGCTCGACGATGGGAAAGTAGCGGTCGACGACCGCGTCCATCAGCGCGTACAGCACGAAGCTCGGCCCCTGCTTCAGCAGGTGCGGCTCCTGCTCGCAGCGCTCGCGCACGCCGAGAAAATTCTGGCCGCTGTGGCTGCGCGCCGAGACCACGTAGTTCGCGCCGACGAACACCGCCACCTGGCCGACGGCCAGCTCGTCGCCGCTGCGCTCGATCAGCTGCATCACGACGAACAGGTTCTCGCCGTACTCGTCGAGCTTGGGCCGCTGACGGCCGTGCTTCACGTCCTCGACCGCGAGCTCGTGCAGGTCGAAGGCACGCCGCATTTGGTCGAGTTCGTCGACCGACGCGTCGCGCAGCGCGGCCCAGACAAAACAGCCGGGCCGCGCGGTGTACGCGTCGAACTCGGCGATACCGGGGTCGGCGATGCGCTTGCCGTCTCGATAAGCCACGGAGTTGATCAGCATGGGGCTATTGTGACGACGACGAGGTGCGCGGCCATCGTCAGCGCTTGCGACGCCGCGGCCGCTCACCGCGCGCGAGCAGCCGCCACGCCAGCAACAGCGGCGCGACCACTGCCGCCAGCGACAGCAGCACGTGCAGCAGGTCGGACGCGACGACGCTCACGAGGGCCGCGCGCTCGCGTCGACGACGAAGTGGCTCAGCCGCCCGATGTCGCCCTTGCGCACGCAGGCGTCCAGCTCGGCGACGACGTGTGCAGCATGCTCCGCGTCGCAACACACCTCGAGGCGCACCTGCGTTTGCCGACCCAGCGGCATCGGCAGCACCGACTCGACACCCTCGCAGCGCGACACGACGCTGCACGCGCATCACGTGGCCCGCGTCGACCAGCACCACGACGATGACCAGTCGCGGCGCCTCGGCCGACGCGACCACCGGCATCGACGACGAACCCACGGCGGCGTGCATGGTCGCCTCAGCCGTGCGCTGCGGCCAGCGCGAGGTTGAGCTTGAGCACGTTGACCCGCGGCTCGCCGATGAAGCCGAGCATCTGGCCTTCGGTGTTCTGCTCGATCAGCG
>JBDUAG010000082.1:0-10505 GCA_040004785.1 Burkholderiales bacterium
GCCCGGTGTTCTCGCGCAGTGCGAGGTCGATCATGGCGGTCACCGCGAAACGGCCTTTGGTGGTCAAACGCATTGAATTCTCCTTAGCCTGAGTCGGCGGATGGGGCTGTGAAATGACAGCTTCGACCGACCGACGAGCCCGGGGAACGCCGGGTAAACCCGTTGAATCCCGAGTAGTTTCGTCAAGTATAGCCGAAGCCGACAAATTCGGTCTGGATTGGGCCGGGAAGTTCCCTTCCCCGGCCAGGGATTCAGCCCGGGCTGCGCGGCGCGACGATCGGCACGACGTTGTCTGCGCCCGGCGCGCCGAAAGCCTGCTCCCGCAGGTGCGCCAGCTGGTCGCGCACGCGCGCCGCCTTCTCGAACTCGAGGTTGCGGGCGTGGTCGAGCATCTGCTTCTCGAGCAGCTTGATGCGCTTGCTCAGGTCCTTTTCGCTCAGCGCCTCGATCGCAGCGGCCTCGTTCACCGACTTCAGATCGTCCTTGGCACCCTTCTCGCTGTAGACGCCGTCGATCAGGTCGCGCACCTTCTTCACGATGCTGCGCGGCGTGATGCCTTCGGCCAGGTTGTGCGCGATCTGCTTGGTGCGCCGGCGTTCGGTCTCGTCGATGGCCTTGCGCATCGATTCGGTGACCTTGTCGGCGTAAAGAATGGCGCGGCCATTCAGGTTGCGCGCGGCCCGGCCGATGGTCTGGATCAGGCTGCGCTCGGAGCGCAGGAAGCCCTCCTTGTCGGCATCGAGGATCGCAACCAGCGACACCTCGGGGATGTCCAGCCCCTCGCGCAGCAAGTTGATGCCGACCAGCACGTCGAAGGTGCCGAGCCGAAGATCGCGCAGGATCTCGACGCGCTCCACCGTGTCCACATCGCTGTGCAGATAGCGCACCTTGACGCCGTTGTCGCTCATGTAGTCGGTGAGCTGTTCGGCCATGCGCTTGGTCAGCGTCGTGATCAGCACGCGCTCGTTCTTCTCGACGCGGATGCGGATCTCCTGCAGCACGTCGTCGACCTGGTTCGTGGCCGGGCGCACCTCGACGCTCGGATCGACCAGCCCGGTCGGCCGCACCAGCTGCTCGACGACCTGACCGGCGGTGCGCTGCTCGTACGCCGCCGGCGTCGCCGAGACATACATCACCTGGCGCATCTTCTTCTCGAACTCTTCGAACTTCAGCGGCCGGTTGTCGAGCGCGCTCGGCAGCCGGAAGCCGTATTCGACGAGCGTGGTCTTGCGCGCCCGGTCGCCGTTGTACATGCCACCGAACTGGCCGATCAGCACGTGGGATTCGTCGAGGAACATCAGCGCATCGGCCGGCAGGTAGTCGACCAGCGTCGGCGGCGGGTCGCCCGGCATCGCGCCCGACAGATGCCGCGTGTAGTTCTCGATGCCCTTGCAGTGGCCCACCTCCTGCAGCATCTCGAGGTCGAAGCGGGTGCGTTGTTCCAGCCGCTGCGCCTCGACCAGCTTGCCCATGCCAACGAGTTCGGCGAGGCGCTCGCGCAACTCGTTCTTGATCGTCTCGATCGCGACGACGACACGCTCGCGCGGCGTCACGTAGTGGCTGCTCGGGTAGACCGTGAAGCGCGGAATCTTCTGGCGGATGCGGCCGGTCAGCGGGTCGAAGAGTTGCAGCGATTCGACCTCGTCGTCGAACAGCTCGATGCGGATCGCCAGCTCCGAATGCTCGGCCGGAAACACATCGATGGTGTCGCCGCGCACCCGGAACGAGCCGCGCGAAAAATCGACCTCGTTGCGCGTGTACTGCATGCGGATCAGCTGCGCGATCACGTCGCGCTGGCCCAGCTTGTCCTTGACGCGCAGCGTCATCACCATCTTGTGATAGTCGCTCGGGTTGCCGATGCCGTAGATCGCCGAGACGCTGGCGACGATCACGACGTCGCGGCGTTCGAGCAGGCTCTTCGTCGCACTCAGGCGCATCTGCTCGATGTGCTCGTTGATCGCGCTGTCCTTCTCGATGAACAGGTCGCGCTGCGGCACGTAGGCTTCGGGCTGGTAGTAGTCGTAGTAGCTGACGAAGTACTCGACCGCGTTCTTCGGAAAGAACTCGCGGAACTCGCTGTAGAGCTGCGCCGCCAGCGTCTTGTTCGGCGCGAACACGATCGCCGGCCGGCCCATCTGCGCGATGACGTTGGCCATCGTGAAGGTCTTGCCCGAGCCAGTCACGCCGAGCAGCGTCTGGAAGCTCAGGCCGTCGTTCAGTCCCTCGACCAGCTGCGAGATCGCCTCGGGCTGGTCGCCCGCCGGCGGATAGGGCTGGAACAGCTGGAACGGCGAATCCGGGTAGGTGACGAACTCACCGGCGGGCTCGACCGCAGGCGCGTCGATGAGGGTGACTTCAGAGGCTTCGGCCATGGCAGATAAAATCTTCCCTGTGTTTCGCAAGGCAACCGCACACCTTAGCGGAAATCGCCCCACTTCTCTACTGACAAGGATTGACGATGTCTTCGCTCTTCTCTGCCGTCGAAATGGCCCCCCGCGACCCGATCCTCGGGCTGAACGAGCAGTTCAACGCCGATCCGAACCCGGCCAAGGTCAACCTCGGCGTCGGCGTCTACTTCGACGACACCGGCAAGCTGCCATTGCTCGAATGCGTGCAGCAGGCCGAGAAGATGATGATGGAAGCGCCGAAGGCAAGAGGCTATCTGCCGATCGACGGCATCGCCGCCTATGACAAGGCGGTACAGGGGCTGGTGTTCGGCAGTGAGAGTGCGGCCGTGAAGGCCGGCCGCATCGCCACCGTCCAGGCCCTCGGTGGCACCGGTGGCCTGAAGATCGGCGCCGATCTGCTCAAGCGCATGACCCCGAACGCGCAGGTGCTGATCAGCGACCCGAGCTGGGAAAACCACCGCGCGCTGTTCGAGAGCGCCGGCTTCACGGTGGGCCAATACCCCTACTACGACGCCGCGAAGCGCGACACCGAAGGCGGCATCGACTTCGCCGGCATGCTGGGCGCGCTCGAGAACGCAGCCGCCGGCACCATCGTCGTGCTGCACGCCTGCTGCCACAACCCGACCGGCTACGACATCACCGCCGCGCAGTGGGCGCAGGTCATCCCGACAATCAAGGCGCGCAAGCTGGTGCCCTTCCTCGACATGGCCTACCAGGGCTTCGGCGAAGGCATCGCCGAGGACGGCGCCGTGGTCGGCATGTGCATGGACGCCGGCCTCGATTTCTTCGTTGCCACCAGCTTCTCGAAGAGCTTCTCGCTCTACGGCGAAAGAGTCGGTGCGCTCAGCGTCGTCTGCGCGTCGAAGGAAGAAGCCGAGCGCGTGCTGAGCCAGCTCAAGCGCGTCATCCGCACGAACTACTCCAACCCGCCGACACACGGTGCGCAGGTCGTCGCGCTGGTGCTGACCACGCCGACGCTGCGCGCGCTGTGGGAACAGGAGCTCGCCGGCATGCGCGTGCGCATCAAGGAGATGCGTGTCGCGCTGCAGGCCAGGCTCAGCGCCGCGGGCATGAGACAGGACATGAGCTTCATCACCCGCCAGAAGGGCATGTTCAGCTATTCCGGCCTGGGCAAGGAGCAGATGCAGCGCCTGCGCAGCGAATTCGGCATCTACGGCGTCGATTCAGGCCGCATTTGCGTCGCCGCGCTGAACAGCAGGAACATCGACGCGACCGTCGCCGCGATCCTGGCGGTCTCGCGCTGAACCCAATTCGCCCCGAAATGGGGCGCTGATTCGGGTTTCACCCCGAAGCTGGGTGCTGCAAGATCGTGCATTCGGGTGATGTTCACGCCTAGAATGTTGCGTTGCACAAATGCTTTGCCGCGTGGCCTCCGGGCCCGCACCGATCCACCCACCGGGCCTTGCGATGCTGTATCAGCTCTACGAAACCCAACGTGCCCTGCTGAGCCCGTTCGCGGAGTTCGCCAGTGCGACGTCAAAGCTTTATAACCATCCGCTGTCACCGTTCGCGCACACGCCCGGTGCGCAACGCGTCTCGGCCGGGCTGGACCTGATGCACCGGCTCTCCAAGGACTACGAGAAGCCCTCGTTCGGCATCACCTCGGTGAGAGTGGACAAGGTCGAGGTCGCGGTCCAGGAGCAGGTCGTGATCGCCAAGCCGTTCTGCCGGCTGCTGCGCTTCAAGCGCTTCAGCGACGAGGTCTCGGTGCTCCATCACCTGAAGGACGACCCCGTCGTGCTGGTGGTCGCGCCGCTGTCAGGGCACCATTCCACGCTACTGCGCGAAACAGTGCGCGAGCTGCTGAAGGACCACAAGGTCTTCATCACCGACTGGACCGACGCCCGCATGGTGCCGCTCGATGCCGGGCCGTTCCACCTCGACGACTACATCGCGTATGTGCAGGAATTCATCCGGCACATCGGCCCGGAGGTGAATGTGATCTCGGTCTGCCAGCCGACCGTGCCGGTGCTCGCGGCGATCTCGCTGATGGCGAGCAAGGGCGAGGCGACGCCGCGCACGATGACGATGATGGGCGGCCCGATCGATGCGCGCCGTAGCCCGACGGCCGTCAACAACCTGGCCACCAACAAGCCGTTCGAGTGGTTCGAGAACAACGTGATCTACCGCGTGCCGACGAACTTCCCTGGTGCCGGCCGTGCCGTGTATCCCGGCTTCCTGCAGCACACCGGTTTCGTCGCGATGAACCCGGACCGCCACCTGACGTCGCACTACGACTACTTCCTCGACCTGGTGCGCGGCGACGACGACAGCGCCGAGTTCCACCGCGACTTCTATGACGAGTACAACGCCGTGCTCGACATGCCGGCCGAGTACTACCTCGACACGATTCGCATCGTGTTCCAGGACTTCGCGCTCGTGAACGGCAGCTGGAAGGTCGGCGACCAGTTGGTGCGCCCACAGGATATCGAGACCACCGCGCTGCTGACCATCGAAGGCGAGCTCGACGACATCTCCGGTGCTGGTCAGACCCGCGCCGCGCACGAGCTGTGCACCGGCATCCCGAAGAGCCGCCAATTCCACTTTGATGCGATCGGCGCCGGTCACTACGGCATCTTCTCAGGCCGCCGCTGGCGCGAGAAGGTCTACCCGACGGTGCGCGACTTCATCGCCAGCCACCAGGGTGCTGCGAAAGCACCGGCCAAAGCGCCCGCAAAGAAGGCGGCACGCGCACGTCGTTGAGGACGCTGCGGTGAGCGTGACGAGCGCGCTGGCACAGGCGCTGAACAACGCCTTGCCGCAGACGCAGTGCACGCGCTGCGGCTACCCCGACTGCCGCGCCTATGCCGAGGCGATGGCCACGGGCGAAGCCGCGATCAACCACTGCCCGCCCGGTGGTGCCGAGGGCGTCGAACGCCTGGCGGCCCTCACCGGCCGCCCCGCACAGCCGCTCAACCCGGACAACGGCATCGAGACGCCGCGCCAGCTCGCAGTCATCGACGAGGCCTGGTGCATCGGCTGCACGCTGTGCCTCCAGGCCTGCCCGGTCGACTGCATCGTCGGCGGCCCGAAGGCGATGCACACGGTCATCGACAGTCTGTGCACCGGCTGCGAACTCTGCATCCCCGTCTGCCCGGTGGACTGCATCTCGTTGCAGCCGGTGACCGGCACGCGCACCGGCTGGCAGGCCTGGAGCACGACCCAGGCCGAACAGGCGAGCGGACGCTACGCGTGGCACCGTGAGCGCGAACGACGCGACGACTTCGAGCGCAGCGAACGACTCGCCGCGTTGAGCACAATGCGCCGATGAAAAAACAGGACATCGCCCCGTTCTTCGCCACCTTGAAGGCCGCCAACCCGCAGCCCGAGACCGAGCTCGAATACACCAACACCTTCGAGCTGCTGGCCGCGGTCCTGCTCTCCGCACAGGCCACGGATGTGGGCGTGAACAAGGCGACGCGGCGGCTGTTCGCTGTCGCCAACTCGCCGCAACGCATCCTCGCGCTCGGCCTGCCGGCGCTCACCGAGCACCTGCGCACGATCGGCCTGTACCGCACCAAGGCGAACAACCTGATGCGAACCTGCCAGCTGCTGATCGAGCGCCACGGCGGCAGAGCGCCGCGCGATCGCGCGGCGCTCGAAGCGCTGCCCGGCGTCGGCCGTAAGACCGCCAACGTGGTGCTCAACGTCGCGTTCGGCGACCCGACGATGGCGGTGGACACGCACATCTTCCGCGTCGCCAACCGCACCGGCCTCGCGCCGGGCAAGACGCCGTTCGCCGTCGAGCTCGGTCTGCTGCAGCGCGTGCCGGCCGAGTACCTCTTCGATGCGCACCACTGGCTGATCCTGCACGGGCGCTACGTCTGCCAGGCGCGTCGGCCACTGTGCGAGCAATGCGCAGTTTCGCGCTGGTGCGATTCGGCCCCAAGGGGATTGGCCGCGCGACCATAATTCGGCCATGCTCGATCAACCTGACCTGCAAGAAATCTCGGGCCGCCTCGAGCGTGGCGAGATCGACAGCGCGCAATTCCTCGAGCAGCTGATGCGGTTCGTGGCCGTGCAGATCGGTTGCCCGCGCGCCGGGCTGCGTCTGTTCGTCGACACCGAACTCGGCCGCACGCTGCGCTGCATCGCGATGTTCGACACCCGCCAGAATCGCATGATCGGCGCGCCGGAGATCCTGCACGCCCCCGACAGCCTCTACATCGAGTGCTTGCAGCGCGACGGCAGCGTCTGCGCGTCGAACGCGGCCTCCGACCCGGTCAACAGCGGCGCCCTCGCCGCCTACCTCGCAGCCGGCGAGGTGGTGGCGCTGATGGACATGAGCTTCTCGGTGAACGGCGTGCTGTTCGGCACCTTCAGTTGCGAGCAGTTCGGCACCCCGGTCGAGTGGACGCAGCGCCAGCTTCAGTCGCTGCGCAAGATCGCCTCGCGCGCCAGCCTCACGTTGATGCATGTCATCTCGATGTCGGTCGATACGGCGCCCGGCGCGCTGTGGGAGACGAGCACGCCGAACCGGCTCGCGACGATGCCGATGCCGCTGGATCCGGCCAAACCTTAAGTTCGCCGTAACCGACCGCGGCCGGCCACTGCGCCGCGCTCGGTTCGGCATCGTGTTCGCCGCGCTGCCAGCCTGCGGCGCTGATCCAGCCGGCATGCGACACGACGCAGCCCGGCGCCTCCTGCAAGAACGCTGCGCAGCGTTGCAGCAGCATCGCCACCGACTCGCCACCCCCGGGTGCGTGTGCGGCGAACTCGGTACACCACGCGTCGATGGCCGCGGCGCCGATCTCGGTCCACGGGCGGCCGTCCCAGGCGCCGAAATCGAGCTCGTCGAGGCGCGCGTCAATGCGGTGCGTCCAGCCCCAGCGTGCGAGCCAGCGCCCGACATCGGCGGCGCGCCGCAGCGTCGAGGTGGTCACGACCCGCGGCGCATGATGGCGCCGCGCCCAGGTGCGCACGCGATGCGCGAGGCGCTTGGCCTTGCGCCGATCGACCGAGAGATCGGTGCGGCCGATGCAGCGCCCAACCGCGCCACGCGGTTTCGGATGGCGCCACACGGCCCAGCTCATGCAGCGCGCGCGATGCTCAGCCAACCGAGCAGCATCAGCAACTCGGTGATCTGCTGCGTCGCGCCCAGCGCATCGCCGGTGTAGCCTCCAAGGCTGCGCCGCAACCAGCGCGCGCACCAGGCTGTGCCGGCGAGTGCAAGCAGCAGGCTGACGAGCACGGCGCTCGCGTCGCGCGGCGCATGCCAGCACAGTGCCGCGGCGACGACCACCACCCAGCCGGCGGCCACCACCAGACCCGAACGCTCGACGCGCTGGGCCATCGGCTTGGCCTTGGCGTGTTCGACGGCGCCCGCGTAGGGCAGGACGCGGATCAGCGCCACCGCGGCGGCGCGGCTCGCGGTGTGCGCCAGCAGCAATGCCGGCACGGCCGCGGCGAGCGGCATCGACGCCAACGCCGTTGCCTTCAGGCCGAGCATCAGCGCCAGCCCGATGGCGCCGTAGGCGCCGATGCGCGAGTCCTTCATGATCTCCAGCGCACGTTCGCGACCAACCGCGCCGCCGAGCGCGTCAACGGTGTCGGCCAGGCCGTCTTCGTGGAACGCGCCGGTGATGAGCACACTCGCCGCCATCGACAGGCCGACACCGACGGCCATGCCGAACAGCGCCTCGCCCGCCACCAGCACGACCGCCGACGCCGCGCCCACGCACAGCCCGACGGCAGGAAACTGGCGCGCGCTCTGGTTCAGCCACGCGGCCTCGAAGCCGACCCAGCGTGGCACCGGCACGCGCGTCAGGAACTGCAGCGCGATGAAGAACAGGCGCAGTTCGTGAATCACGCATCGTCCCGGTCGGAGACGCCGGCCGATTCGAAGCTCGCCATCTGGTCGAGCAGCCGAACCGCGCTGTCGATCAGCGGCCACGCGAGCGCCGCGCCCGAGCCTTCGCCGAGCCGCAGGCCGAGGTCGAGCAGCGGCGCCGCATTCAGCTGCGCCAGCATCAGTGCGTGGCCCGCTTCGTCGGAGCGGTGAGCGAACACGCAGTAGTCGAGCACCGCCGGCGCGAGCCGCGCCGCCACCAGCATTGCCGCGCCGCAGATGAAGCCATCGACGACCACGAGGCGCCCTTCGCTCGCCGCCTGCCAGGCCGCGCCAACCATCATCGCGATCTCGAAGCCGCCGAACGCCGCGAGCGCATCCAGCGGATGCGCAGCGCCCGCGTGCGTTTGCAAGACCTGCCGCAGCACGCCCAGCTTGCGCGCCAGCCCGGTGTCGTCCAAGCCCGTGCCACGGCCGACGCACGCTTCGATATCGCGCGCGGCGAGGCGTGCCAGCAGCAAGGCGGCGCTGGAGGTGTTGGCGATGCCCATCTCGCCGAGCAACAGCACATTGCCCGGCAGCGCGCTCACGACCTCGCGACCCGACGCGATCGCCTCCGCGCACTGCGCCGGCGTCATCGCCGGCCCGTCGAGTGCGCTCGCCGTGCCAGCGGCGATCTTGCGACTCAGCAGCCCCGCGCGCGGTGCGAAGTCGTGGCGCACGCCGGCGTCGACGACGGTCAACGCGAGGCCGTGCTGACGCGCGAGCACGCTGACGGCCGCGCCGCCGGCGAGGAAGTTCTCGACCATCTGCCAGGTCACATCGCTCGGGTACGCCGAAACGCCGTGTGCCGCGAGGCCGTGATCCGCGGCGAACACGACGAGCTGCGGCTCGCGCAGCACCGGCCTCTCACTGCGCTGGATCAGCCCGATCTGCAGCGCGAGCCCTTCGAGCCGGCCGAGCGCGCTGCGCGGCTTGGTCTTCTGATCGAGCCGATGTTGCAGGCGCTGCGCCAGCGCCGCGTCCGCGGTCGGGGTGATGGTGGGCAAGGTGGTCATGATCGAGACATTCAGGGTTGAATCAGGTTGTGCAGCACGCCGGGCTCGAAGTGCTGGTCGATGAAATCGGCCAGGCCGTCGAAGACGTTGTCCAGCGTACGCACATCGCTGCCGAACGAGGCCCGCATCGCGGCCGGTGACTCGAACAGCCCGTGCGCATAAACGCCGAGCACCGAGCCGCGCTGCCAGCCGATGGCCTCGCCGAACTCGTTGCGCAGCGCGACCTGCGCGTCGGCAGCCGCCTCGGTGCGGCCGTGCCGAATCTCGTAGCCGCCGAAGGCGATGCCCGAGAGCACTGCCCAATCGCCGGCCAGCTCCGCAAAGGCGGCGCGCGCGTGACGCAGAAGCTTGCCCCGCTCGAAATGCGTCGTCAGCGGCAACAGTCCGAGGCCGACAGCGTCGCCGTCGACGCCGTGCGGATCGTGCATCGCGCGGCCAAGCATCTGCAGGCCGCCACAGACGCCGAGCACCCGCCCGCCGTCGGCCGCATGGCGCGCGATCGCGGCGTCCAGCCCCTGCGCGCGCAGCCAGGCGAGGTCGCCGCTGGTGTGCTTGGAGCCGGGCAGCACGACCCAGTCGGCGCCCGTCAGGGCGGCGGCGCTGCGCACCCAGCGCAGGCGCACGTTCGGCAGCGCACGCAGCGGCTGAAACTCGTCGAGGTTGCTGATGTGCGGATAGGCGATCACCGCCACCACCTGGGCATCGTCGGCGCCGCCGCCGGCCGCGGCGTCGAACACGCCGTCCTCGTCCGGCAAGCCGTGCGCGCGCCACATCGGCAGCACCGCCACGGTCGGCACGCCGGTCAGCGCCTGCAACTGACGCGGGCCGGGCGCGAGCAGGCGGGCGTCGCCGCGAAAGCGGTTCAGCACGAAGCCGCGGATCAGTGCGCGCTCGGCCTCGGGCAGCAACTGGTGCGTGCCGAACAGGTGCGCGAACGCGCCGCCGCGGTCGATGTCGGTCACGAGCAGGCACGCAGCCTGGGCTTCGCGCGCGCTGCGCATGTTGACGTAGTCGCTCGCGTGCAGGTTGATCTCGGCTGGCGATCCCGCGCCTTCGAGCACGACGACCTCGTTCTCGCGCTTCAGCGCCTGCAGCGCGTCGCGCGCGAACGGCCAGAGCCGCTCGCTGCGCTCGCGCCACGGCTCCGCCGCCAGATCGGCACGCACCCGACCCAGCACGACGACCTGGCTCGCGGTGTCGCGCTCGGGCTTGAGCAGCACCGGGTTCATG
>JBDUAG010000578.1:0-3108 GCA_040004785.1 Burkholderiales bacterium
GAAGGCAAGGACTCGTGGCGGCACCGCCAGGCGGGCGCGTTCGAGGTCGTGATCGCGTCGAACCGGCGACTCGCGAAGATCCGCGAATTCGAGGTCGAGTCGGACCCGACGGTGCACGACCTGATCGATGAGCTGAGCCCGTGCGACTGGGTGCTGGTCGAGGGCTTCAAGCGCGCGAGCTTGCCGAAGATCGAGGTCTGGCGCGCGGCCACCGGCCACGCGGTGCAGTATCCCGTAGACCCGCAGGTCGTCGCGATCTGCACCGACAGCGCCGAGCTGCTGCCCGAGCCCACGACGCTGCCGCTGCTCGACGTCAACGACGCGCAGGCGGTGGTGGACTTCTTGCTCGCCAGCGGCGAGCGCTTCGCCTATCTACGTTAACGGGCCGAGGGGCGCCAGTCACTCGCGGTAGTAGACGATCTGGTGCGTGCTGGCCAGCAGCTGGCCGGTGTCGCTCCAGACCTCGGCGCTCTGGTCGAAGTAGCCGTTGCGGAAGTTGAGAGCGCGGGCCGTGCCGAGCACATGGCGATCGGCCTGCGCGGCGAGTATCGCGGCGTCGGCGTGGAAGTAGGTGGTCAGCGACACCGTGCCGATCGGGACCCGCTTGCGGCGGCGGATGAAGATGCGCGGAAAGAAGGTGTCGCAGAGCGCGGCCAGCGATGCGAAGTCGAGCGGCCGTGGCGGCTCGTCGCGAACCCACAGGCTGCTCTTCGAGTCGAGACGTTCCTCGCCATCCCACTGATCCGGCATGTCGCCGGCCGCGAAGCGCATGTCGTAGCGGCTCACCCAGGCCAGCGGCGCGGTGCGGTTGGCCCGCGCCAGTGCATCGGCCGGCGGCACGCCCTGCGGCCAGCCGGCCTCGGGCGCCGACCAGGTCTCGCGGCGCGTTGCAAACACGGCCGTCGCGGTGGCCGCGACTCCGCCGCCTTGCGTGAGCTCGATGACCCAGTGTTGCGTCGAGCGGTTCGTGCGGATCGCGCGCGCCTCGATCTCGAATTCGCCATCGGCGACGGCGCTCGCGAAGTTGACCGTCAGCGCGACCGGATGACCGAGCCGCGCGGGATGCAGCAGTGCGGCGTTCAGCAGTACCGCGCCGGTCGTGCCGCCGAACGGCCCGACCATGTTTGCGTAGGCTGGGGTCGTGGCGCCACGGAAGAAGTTCTCGCGCGTCGGCGTCAGCGCGACGGCGGTGTCGAAAGGATGCAAGGGGGCAGCCGCTCTCAGGCGATGCGTGCCAGATCGCGCAGCGTGGTCGGGCCGGCGCGGCGCTCGATCTCGGCCAGCAGCGGCTTGTTCCAGCCGAACATGAAGAGCGCCTCGGCGGCGATGAACATCGGGCCGATCAACAGGCCGACGAGATCGTCCGTGAAGGCCGGCCTGCGGCCCTCGTACCAGTGGCCGACGAGCTGGATCGCCCAGCCGAGCACGAACAGGCTCACGCCCCAGCCCAGCCATGCGGCTACGCTGCTGTAGGCCAGCTGCTGCGCAACCAGCAGCAGTGCCGCCGTGCCGGCGGTGACGGTGGCGCCGAGCACGATGCTGCCGCGGGTGAGGTACCAGCCGGTGGCGAGCGCGAAGACGACCCAGGCCGGGCTGAGCGCCACATGGGACAGCTCGAAGGCCGGCCGCGCGAACAGCACGCCGAGTGCGAACACGATCATCGGCACGCCGACGACGTGACTCGCGATGTTGCGCTGGTCGCGGTGGTACTCGGCGTACCGGCTCAGCAGGTCGGTGGCAGCGCGCATGGTCGGTCTCCGATGGTGTGTTGCCCGGCGATGGTCAATGTTAGCGATTCCTTCGGCGCGCTGCCAGCCGCGGACAAGGGGGTGGGGTCGTTGCGCGCCCCGACAAGCGTGCATCTTCCGCAAAGGCCGCTGCGGGGCACGCTAGACTGGCACCGCTCGCTCCGCGACGACGCGGCGCCTCCCCGCCCACGACCCATGCAAAACACCCCCCTGATCCATTGGCATTCGATGTTCATGGGCGTGGCCCTGCTCGCGGCGGCACGCTCCAAGGACGGCCGCAAGCGCAACGGTGCCTGCATCGCGAGCGCGGACAACAAGATCCTCGGCGTCGGCTACAACGGGCTGCCGCGGGGCTGCGACGATGACGATCCTTCCTACTGGGCCGACATCGACAGCGATCCGCTCCAGTCGCGCCACAGCTACATCGTGCACGCCGAGGTCAACGCCATCCTCAACTGCGTCGTGTTGCCGCTGACCGGCAGCACGATCTACGCGACGCAGTTCCCCTGCCCGCGGTGCGTGCAGTCGATCATCCAGGTCGGCATCGCGCGGGTCGTGTTCCTGGAGAAGAAGTCTCACCAGGTGGCGTTGAACGGCGCGTCGGACAAGATGCTCGCCGATGCCGGCATCTCGGTGCTCTCCCTCGACGAACTCGAGAGCGCGTCCGCACAATGGTGCGACAAGCTCGACGATTTCATCCGCGAGACCGGGCCGGAGGTGCACCGGCCGCCCACCACACTCTGAGTCAGACGTTCCACGGCGCGTCGGCGTCGGCCGCCAGCCCGTAGCGCGCGATGGCGCGCGCGCACAGGCCGGCATCGATGGCACTTCGGCCCGCGAGCGCCGTCAGCGCGGCCAGCACGATCTGGTGCCGATCGACCTCGAAGAAGCGGCGCAGCGCGGCGCGCGTGTCGCTGCGGCCGAAGCCGTCGGTGCCGAGCACGGTGAAGGGCGCGCCGAGCTGGGTCGCGATCAGCTGCGGCCAGGCGCGCACGCTGTCGCTCGCCGCGACGATCGGCGCACCGCCCGGCAGGCACTGCGCGAGGTGGCTGGTGCGTGGCGCCTGATCGGGGTTGAGCCGGTTCCAGCGCTCGCATTCGTGCGCCTCGCGGGCGAGCTCGCTGAAGCTGGTCGCGCTCCAGACTTCGGCATCGATCTGCCAATCGTCGGCGAGCAGCTGCCGCGCTGCGATCACTTCGCGCAGGATCGCGCCCGAGCCGAGCAGGCGCAACGCGCCGGGGTTCGTGGACGTATCCCACCGGTACAGGCCCTTGATCACGTCCGCGTGCGCGCTCGCCGGCAGCGTCGGCTGCGCGTAGTTCTCGTTCATCATCGTGATGTAGAAGAACACGTCGTGCTG